>JANMLD010000027.1:0-3615 GCA_031372345.1 Pirellula sp. | reverse complement strand
GATTTCTTTGCGACCGAGGGAAGCGAGCTCTTCTGCTTCTTTGCGGTTGCCAGCGGCGAGGAAGTCAAACGCGCGAACCTTGAACGGAACACGATCTGCGTTTCCGCCATTGAAGCCATAACCCTTCTTTGTGTTCTTCCTTGAAGGAGGGGCCGCTACCATGACTGGCTGTGGCTTCAAACCGTCAGAAGCGTCGATTGGAGAATCGTTCGGGTATGTGAACACATCCCCACGACCGTCCCCAGTATCGTCAACATTGCGTCCAGCAAGCTCTGAGACTCGAAAACGCATTAACAATTCTGAGAGCTCCAAGTCTCGTACACTACGCAACGATTGCAATTCCTTAAGTGAGCTAGGGAGCATTCTCAGGTTTGCTTTCACTGACCCACGTTCAATGGAATCAAATCCAACGTCCCCGTTAAGCATACGCTCAAGCTTTTCTGTGAATTTCTGGACGACTAAGTTCGCTTCGGTGGAGTCCCTGACATGCAGGTCGAAGTGGATAGGTACCGAGACACGCTCGCCAGGGCATACTTCAGAAAAAAGGTTGAGAAGAAATTCCGGAAGGTTGTCGTAGTCCGGAAGCCAAATCGGAGAAACCTTGACTGATTGGAATCGCGCAGCAAGTCGGTAGTCTTCCTCACGAGCAATCGAATACCCCCCGTGCAGGCCCAATGAGGTCGCAGCCGAATCGATCAACAAATCCAGGTCTGGATCCTGATGTCCATAGCCGATCCACAAAATTTTGCTCGTTCCAAATAGATTGCGAAGCGGTTCTTGAATCGCCCGGTCATTTACCAACTCGGCGTAGTCCTCCCTAGCCAGAACAATATCTTCTCGATGATGAATGTCTCCGTGCAGCTTGAAGACAAACTGATCGCGATCTTGCAAGCGCGCGCCAAAATGCCGATACGAACGAGAATAGGACGGTATTTGTTTTCGGTGAACTTTAACCCAGGCATCTTCAATGATAGTGTCATAATTGGTTGTCACGATCGCCCTAAAAGGGAGTTGTGCGACGATCAAATGCGTTAACGTTGGTAGAAGCTCTCTTTTCAGGCTCTGACCTGCCTGTGGTCTCTTGTTTTCTGAAAGCATCAGATCCAAGTTTTCCAGGGAGGTGTTGTCGCGATCGAATAGTATTTGTCGAACGATTGCGGTGCGGAATTCCGAGTCTCCCAGTACTCGTTTTAAAATGCTGGCCGCGTCTGAATGGCGATTTTCCCGAATTTGCAAAAGTGCGTTCGAGACTTTCTGTCGGTCTCCAGTCGAGCAACGTTCAGCGGCCTCAGCCGCAATGCCCAACATCAGTTGCTCCCAACTTGGAGCGCCAGACGGAATGGATGTGCCGGAACCTACGATCACTATCGCACTGCGATTAATCAGCCCTTGCACTAAATCCGGCGATGGACGTGGAACCTGAGACTTGACCTTCATGAAACTCTCCGTTGGAATCTAGCTCAACAATCATCGTCTCCCAATTTGCAAGCGTCAAGTCTAACATCTAACAGAAATGCCCTGATAATGGGTTTTAGCCTATAGGTGTTCGACGTAGTAAAGAGTTGTTCAGGAGCGTCTTTAGAAGCAGGCGAACATTGATGCACATCCCTGCGGCCAGAAACCCGGCAGGCTGGTAGTCGTTCGTAACCCAGGACGAACCGTCCTGGGTCACAAGGTAACTTTGATGACCAATCTAAGCGAGTTCCCCTCCTCGAAGCGAGATCACGTCGATCTTCACTGCCGAATATTCAAGGATGCGAGACTTGCCATTAGCGGACTCGGTAATTCAGTTTCCGGCGCGTGGAGATTGCATTGGATTCAGCGTGCTAGGCAACGGAAAACTGGCGGAATGGGGTTAAGCGAGTCATCGATCGGAACTCCAGGTTTATTAGCACGGCTAGGCGTGAGTCGCAAAGCGACGGCACTTTGAATCGTCATCTCGTTTAAGACCGTGCCGTCGCGTTGCGACTCAGGACATGCTTGGGCTTGGGTCAACCTGGGGTTTCATCGCTTCGCGAACTCCACCCCAAGCTATTAACTGCCGTCGCGTTGCGACTAAAATCGATCGACGCACGGGTCACCCAAAACCGGTGCGGGTTGGCTTCGGAGCTCTGATGCACGAGTGCGAATCATCAAAATTATTGGCTTCCTCGCCCCATATACTCAATCAACATCAGATACTGACCTAATGTAAAGCCGCTTCGCATCCCTCGGCACACTGCCCTGCCGATATCGGCATTTTGTTTTCTAAACTTCCGTATATCGTGACTGTTCGTCGCGGACACGTCGATTCCGATATGGCACTACGGCTATAATCGGGTTTCGCTCCTTTCAATTCCTGATCTTCAGATTCATATTCCTCCATTTTCGAAGTACGATTGTGCAATCCAAAATTAAAACCGCCTGCTTCCTGATCATGATCGCTTTTTCCCAATTGGCTTGTCAGGCCGAAACTGAGCGAGTCTTCCAAGTTCGACTCGCTTCAAGTGTCGCTAAGGAAGCCATCGCCGGTCGCATCATCGTTTTTCTGATTGCCGATCAATCGAAAGTCCCTAAACGCAGTTCGCCGGTGGACGGGCCATTCTGGGACGACCCTCAACCTCTTTTCGCGACCGATGCCAAACTGACAGCCAACGCTGTAATAAGCCTCGATGATAAATCGGACTGCTTTCCAGTCCAGCCCAGTCAGCTTGCTCCAGGCAAATACCGAGCGCAAGCGAGATTAGACCTGTCACGTGCCAATAGCAGTTGGCGTCGTGAAGCCGGCAATCTTTGGTCCGATGAAGTTGCGTTTGAAGTCACGACGTCTGGCAAGCAGCAAGTCATTGAACTCACCCTTTCCAACGTCGTAGCGCCGACATCGAATAAACAAGTAGATGGAGTGGAGTGGTTCGAAGTCCGATCCAAATTGCTGTCTCAGTTTCGTGGTCGCGACGTCATGCTGCGAGCTGGCGTCGTGTTGCCACAATCCATCGACCCTACTTTGAAGTATCCTGCTATTTACGAAATACCGGGTTTTGGCGACGACCACCGAAGCGCAGGTGGCAATCGACGTCGCGCCAATGAGAATAGCGATGCCGCAAAACTGGCAAAGTCTTCGTTCCGTATTGTCTTAGATCCAGAGGGCCCCAACGGACATTCGCTCTTTGCAGACTCCGCGAACAATGGCCCGTGTGGGCAAGCCCTAACGCAGGAACTGATCCCGGCACTCGAAGCCAAGTTTCCGTTGCTGGCTGTTTCAACAGCTCGCCTGCTGCGAGGGCATTCCTCGGGCGGTTGGTCGACACTTTGGCTGGCCACTCGCTATCCAGAAGTGTTCGGGGCTACATGGTCCAGCGCTCCCGACCCAGTTGACTTTCGTCGATTTCAAAAGGTCGACATCTACGGCCAACCTAATTTTTATTGCGATGACAAGGGCGCCGATTTGCCAAGCTTACGCAAAGGGGACGTTGTCGAAATGACCATTCGACAGGAGTCGCAAGGGGAGGATGTTTTGGGGCCCGACAACACTTCGGCTCAGCAATGGGATTCCTGGTTTGCCACGTTTGGCCCGAAGAATGCCAACGGCAACCCTGCTGCCCTTTTTGATCCAGTGACAGGCAAGATCGATTCAAA
>JANMLD010000477.1:0-26435 GCA_031372345.1 Pirellula sp. | reverse complement strand
GCGATGGCGGAGACGATCAACTACGTGAATCGCTCGCGGGCCATGATGCCACCGGGTACCGTTCCACCCTTCGTCATGCGATTCGACACAGGGAGTGTCCCGGTTGGCTATCTCGTTTTGTCCAGCGGTACCAAAACCATCGCCGAAATCCAGGACCAAGCTCTCTTTAAAGTTCGTCCGATGTTTTCGTCCCTTCCAGGCGTGTCGGCACCGCCACCCTTTGGAGGTTCCGCTCGGAGTATTGTCATTCGTGCCAACCCCGATCGACTGAGAGCGTTTGGTCTGTCGCCTGACGACGTCATCGGAGCTTTGACCAAAGGGAATACGATCAGCCCCTCCGGCAACGTTCGGCTGGGAGACAGTTATCCCTCCGTACCCACCAATGCCATGGTTCGCGACATTCGTGACCTCGGACAAATCCCGCTCAAGACTGGTGCTGAGACCGTTTACCTGCGCGACATCGGGAACATCGAAGACGCAAGCGATACGACCACCGGCTATGCACTCGTAAACGGACGGCGAGCGGTCTACATTTTGGCGACCAAGCGGGCGGATGCCTCGACCATGAATGTCATCGATGAGATCAAGGCAGCGCTTCCCAAGATGCAAAAGGAACTACCTAGCGACATTAAGGTCTCTTTTGAATTCGACCAGTCACCGTACGTCACACGTGCCATGTCAAGCTTGGCCACAGAAGGCTTTCTCGGTGCCCTGCTGACCGGGCTAATGGTTCTACTGTTTCTGCGAGACTGGCGAAGCGCCCTGGTGGTCGTGCTCAATATACCATTGGCCATTCTGTTCTCCATTGTTGGGCTGTGGCTTACTGGGCAGACCATCAACTTGATGACTCTCGGCGGGCTTGCGTTGGCCGTTGGGATTCTGGTGGATGAAGCGACCGTGGAAATCGAAAACATTCATACGCAAATGAGAAAATCGCCGTCGATCGCGGTCGCCGTGTGGAACGGAAATCACCAGACCGCCATACCTCGGCTTCTTGCCATGCTTTGCATCTTGGCAGTCTTTGTGCCAACGTTCTTTATGCAGGGAGCTCCACGAGAACTCTTTTATCCTCTTTCGCTGGCGGTCGGCTTTGCGATGATTGGGTCCTATCTGTTGTCCAGTACGCTCGTTCCCATCCTTTGCATCTGGCTCTTGCGAAATCACGCTTCAAAAACCGAACAGCCACATCGCGATTCGTTCTTGGTGCCTGGATTTCGAAGTTGGACCAAAGTGATGATTGCCGCCCGTTGGCTTGTTGTGCCAGTTTATTTGGGTGTCTGCGGAATGGCCATATGGTCAAGCGTTTCTCGAATCGGTGTTGATATCTTTCCCAAGATCGATGCCGGTGAATTCCGATTGCGAATGCGCGCTAAAGACGGTACGCATATTGACGTGACAGAGCAGATCGCTCTGCGTGTCTTGGATTCGATCAAGGAGGATGTCGGGCCTAACCGTATTGCATTAACCCTGGGTTACGTCGGCACGGTCCCAGCGTCGTTTCCGATCAATTCGGTCTATCAATTCATGCGAGGTCCTGAAGAAGCCGTTCTCCGAATTGCACTCAAACCTCATACGGGAATCAACACCGAGCAATTGCAAGCCAAGTTGCGAAACAAATTCAATAATCAATTTCCAGATGTTCGCTTTTCGTTTGAGCCCGCAGATATTCTGAGCGAAGTCATGAGCTTTGGCTCGTCGACTCCGATTGAGATTGCTGTGCGGGGTGGTTCCCTGGCTGAGAATCGCGATTTTGCGACAAGAGTACAAGCCTCTTTGCTAACGCATCCTAGACTGCGAGATGTTCAGATTGTGCAGGCGCTCGACTATCCAACGGTCGATGTTAAGATTGATCGCGAGAAGTCGGGGCTTGCTGGAGCAACGATGGATCAGGTCAGCCGATCGGTGTTGGCGGCAACTTCGTCAAGTCGTTTTGTGGTTCCCAACTATTGGCCAGATCCCAAGACGGGCATCGGATATCAGGTCCAAGTCGAAATTCCGCAACCTGCGATGAAGTCGCTGAACGATTTGGGAACCGTGCCGGTGCTTCATCGCAAAGAGGGGCCTGTGCTTTTGCGGGACGTCGCCCAATTGACTCAGTCGACCATGCCCGGTGAGTTCGATCGGTACAACATGAAGCGTGAACTTTCTCTCACCGCCAACGTCATTGGTCCCGACCTCGGAGCTGTCGCACGCGAGATTGGAAGTCTGCTGGAGAAAGTCAAGAAAGAGGATGATATAAGCAAGGATGCTTTGGAAAAGCAAGGTTCAAAACCGGGGCGTGTTGCGTTTGAGTTGCGAGGGCAGATCCCGCCGTTGTATCAAATGCTCAGCGGTCTGGGGGTCGGTTTGGTCTTGGCCGTCTTAGCCATCTTTTTGATGCTTGCAGCTAATTTCCAGTCGTTCCGATTGTCGCTTGTCGCGGTATCTACCGCACCAGCCGTAGTGGCGGGCGCGGGCGTCATGTTGTGGCTAACGAGTTCGTCGCTCAACATAGAATCCTTTATTGGGATTATTATGGGGCTGGGGGTCGCCATGGCCAATGCGATTCTCGTGATCACTTTTGCAGAACAGAGGAGACGCGGCGGCGAGGACGCATTCGAAGCGGCGCAGCATGCCGCCGTCGATCGTTTGCGTCCGGTTTTGATGACGAGTTGCGCCATGCTTGCCGGGATGCTCCCGTTGGCCATCGGGATGGGGGAATCGGGGCAGCAAACGGCACCGCTAGGGCGGGCCGTCATTGGAAGTTTGCTTGCAGCTACCGCATCGACCCTACTGGTGCTTCCAGCCGTCTTTGCTTGGATGCAAGCCGGGCGGGGCATCTCATCTGGATCGCTGCATCCTTTCGAAACGGAAAACTCCAATGTCACACACACGTAGGTCCGCATCTCCGAGGCTGTGAATTTATTATTGTCGCCTTTCGCTCCGCGAAAGTGTGCCGCGTTAACGCACTTTTGCGGAGCAAAAGGCGACAATGTTCCGCACGGCTCGAATAAATCACAACCTTTCCGAGGCGGACAACGTCACTAAATGATCCCAGGATAAATTGAAATGAACCGTACTATTACAAGCCCATGCTGCCGAATGGCGATGATCACCGTCAGTCTAACGATCGTTGGTTGTCAACCAGGTAACGAACAGCAAGCGGGTAAAGTTCCGTCCGACTCCGCATCAACTGCGGCGGATCTGCCAAAGGTGGCAACCGCCAAGCCGATCCGTCAGGCCTTGCTGCAGAAAACAGAACAACCCGGTCGCATCGAAGCGTTTTCGACGACACGTATTCACGCCAAGTTATCGGGGTTCATCGAACAACAAATGGTCGATATCGGTGATCGAGTGCTCGGGCCAAAAAAAGATTCGCAGGGCAAGGTGACCGAACCTGGTCAAGTTCTGGCTGTGTTGGTCGCTCCGGAACTCAAGGACGAACTAATGCAAAAAGAGGCGATGATCGCACAAGCGACTGCGGATATCGAACAAGCTCGGTCTGCAGTCCAAGTCGCAGAATCCGTAGCCAACTCAGCCGAGGCGAACGTTGAGGAGGTTCAGGCTGGCCAACAGAAAACCGAGTCCGAGTACCAGCGCTGGAAATCGGAATCCATGCGCATCGATTCCCTGGCCCAATCCAAAACGGTCACGCAGAAATTGGCTGAGGAAACTCGCCAGCAATTGTTGAGCGCCGACGCATCGAGAGCAGAGTCCCTTGCTAAGATTCGTTCGGCGAAAGCCAAGCAAAACGAAGCCATCGTTGGGATTGCAAAAGCCAAAGCGGATCTCAGTTCGGTCGAAGCCAAACTGCGAATTGCACAAGCAGAACATCAACGCGTCCAGTCCATGTGCGAATACTTGCAAATCCGTGCTCCGTACGATGGGGTTATTACCGAACGCAATTTTGATTTAGGTGCGCTCATTCAAGCATCCAAGTCGAGCGACGACAAACCTATCTTCACGATCGTTCAAACTGAAAAAATCCGAGTCATTCTGGATGTCCCGGAAACGGATGCAGCGTTAGTCGAAACCGGGCGCAAAGCCATTGTGAAAATCCCGTCTCTGGCTGGTCGCGTGTTTGAGGGGACGGTGGCTCGTACAGGTTGGGCCCTTCAAGCGGGTTCCAGAACCCTGCGGAGCGAAATCGACGTCCACAATGAACAGGGGATTTTGCGTCCCGGGATGTACTCCAATGTTGAATTGACGGTGGCGGAGAAGTCCGACGTTTTGACGTTGCCAAAGGGAGCGGTTTTGGTGGCGGATGGACAATCCTTTTGCAACACCGTTTCAACGGATAGTGGTGTTGTTCGCAAGCCGATCAAGACAGGCATCCGTTCGGCGACGGATGTTGAGATCGCGAGCGGTTTGGATGGTTCCGAAGACGTGATCATCTCCAATGCGGGCGCTTTCAAGGACGGACAAAGAGTATTGAAGGCGGGCAAATAAGCACTTCCGCTGGGGTTTTTTAGGATAATTAGCCGTTTGGGCGCTAGCCACTAGCCCCGGTTTCCTAATTGCGCGGTATTCATTGAAAACCGCCAAGAGCTTCACCATGATACAATCGATCTAATACTGAAAGCTGTCGAACAGTACGAGTGTCAGGCCGAAAACTGACCTCATTTGGAGGAATATTCATGAAGACGATTTCCCTGGAAGAGGCCCAGAATCACCTGGGCGAAATCATCGAAAAGCTGCCGCCGGGCGGGGAGATCGTCTTGACCCGCGACGACAAGCCGGTGGCGACGCTAAGGTCCACGTCGGGGACGCGCAGTGAGCCGCCGCGATTCGGAACATTGAAGGGGTCGATCCTGTATATCGCCCCGGATTTCAACGACATCCCCGAAGGATTCGAGGACTATGTTCCATGAGGCTGCTGCTCGATACCCACACGCTGTTCTGGTCGGTCGACGACACGTCGAAGGTCAGTGCGCTGGCGATGGCCGCGATGTTGGACCCGACCAATGATCGGCTTTTGAGTGCCGCGACCATTTGGGAACTGGCGATCAAAGTCGGCCTGGGGAAGATAACCCTATCGATGCCGTACCGGCTGTGGATGGAGACTGCCATTACCGACTTGAAGCTGACCATCCTGCCTGTCACAGTGGCGTACGCAGAGAGGCAAGCAAGCTTGCCGCCCCTCCACAAAGATCCCTTCGACCGCCTGATCATCGCCCAGGCGCTCGTGGATGGGATTTCGGTGATAAGTGTGGACGTGGCGTTCGATCCGTATGGCGTTACGCGGATTTGGTAACAATGTTAAGGAATCGGTTTCTGGCACTAGTAGGAATTCAGGACGCAGTTGGCGCGCTCGAGCAGCGTTGGGATTCACAGTGGAAACTTTGTGGCTTGTAGCGGTTAAGCTGCAAAGGAATCGCCGCGCGGTGCGAATAGCGCGATTAAGCCGGTTCCAACTTCTAAGGCTATCCGATGTTTCAGGGGAACTCGCCGGTATTTCGACAATGCCGACATTGGAAAACAACAATACGAAATGCTGGCATTGCAAGTCGTCATGATTTGCGATGAACGATTTCGCAATAGTGAAAGCGCTTCTCGATGAAGCGTCGGAGGCCATGGATGGTAAGGCGACAAAAACTAAAATTGGCAGTAAAAATCCTCTGCGGATCCGCATGTTTGTTGGGCTGCCAATCGACGAACCCAAGTCGAATCGTGGACCATCGTAACGTCGGCAATTTCAAGCCGGTCGCGGCAATTGTATCCAACGAAACTAGACCAGTATCCGACGTAGTGCTCGCATCGGCGACAATCGAGACTGTTCCTAGTGTTCAAATTGTGGAGGACAGTCTTAGCAAAGAAACGCAAAGCATCGACCTTACCACGGCGCTCATGTTGACCACGGGCAGGAACCCGCAAATTGCTTTTGCGCGAGCCCGAATCGAGGAATCGCTTGCTCAGATAGACCGGGCCAACGCCCTCAAGCTTCCATCGATTCGCGCTGGAGTGAACTACAACAAGCACGAAGGAAGAATTCAGGACGTGGCTGGGAACGTCATCGAAACGAGCCGGGGTTCGTACTATTCTGGTCTTGGTGCGAACGCGGTAGGGGCGGGCTCACCAGCCGTTCCAGGCCTCGCCTCCCAGTTTCATTTTGCGGATGCTATCTTTCAGCCACGCATCGCGCAACGAACTGCTTGCGCTCGACAAGCTGGTGCTCAAGCCACGACCAACGATCTGCTCTTGGCAACAGCCATCGCATACACAGAGTTGTTACGAACCGAGCAGGATCTCGCGATCGCGCAGGAAATTGTCAAGCGTGCCGAAAAACTCTCGGCAACGACTGAAAAGTTTGCCAAAGCGGGGCAAGGACTTGAATCGGATCATGACCGAGCCCGTACGGAGGTTTCTCTTCGTAAAAGTGAACTTATTCGCACCGAAGAGTTGGCCGCTGTTGCTTCATCGCGATTGGCGGAACTCATCCGTTGGGATGCAGGTCAAAAACTGGTTCCATCCGAAGCTCAACTCACGCCGATTCAACTCCAAGACAGGGATCAGTCACCCAGAGAGCTCGTATCACTGGCACTTACTAAACGGCCCGAACTGGCAGAATCCAGGCATTTGGTCGGAGAAGCTGTGGAGCGATTGAACCGCGAACGCAACGCGCCTCTCATACCAAGCGTTTTACTAGCAGCCAGCTACGGTGGGCTCGGTGGTGGATTGGGAAGCAGTTTGTCCAACTATGGCGATCGCCTCGATGCAGACGCCGTGGCCTTTTGGGAAGTGCGGCAACTGGGGGTAGGGGAAAATGCGATCCGACGAGAGGCCAAATCTAGGATAACACAGGCTCGAATGCGAGAGATGTCGCAAATGGATCGCGTTGCACGCGAAGTCACAGAGTCGCTTGCTCAAGTTGCATCGCGAACTCGGCAGATCCAGATTATCGAAGAGGCCATCATTACAGCCGAAGAGTCCTTCAAGAAAAATTGGGATCGAATCCAAAATGGGCAAGGACTCCCCATCGAAGTGCTTCAGTCCATCCAAGCCTTGGCAACAGCTCAAAAAGAGTATGTCAAAGTGGTCGCCGACTACAACGTCGCTCAATTCACCCTTCAGCGAGCCCTCGGCTGGCCCATAAGCGGAATGGAAGATCAGGATTTCCGCGACTAGCCAGCTTTGGAGTGCTGGGATTCATCCCAGCTTTCGTCGTCAAACAAAAGTTTCGGGGACCAATTTCCAGATTGGACATCGGAAACCAGGGCGTGACGGTCCCACGAAACTTCGGACGCGAATGCTGGGAGTGCCTTCACAGCATTCGCGTCACATAAATAAAGACGTATTTGGTTCGAAAAAAACACGCAATCTGGTTTTTTTCTTCAATTCGTCCCTTTTTTTTCTCGCGGCAAGCATTGCTTGTATGTTGTCCATTAGAGTTGCTTAGACCCGGAATCGTTTTGGGGCCCTCCAATTATTTGGGCTAATGATGCATGCTAAACTTTTTCCTATTTTCAAATGGATCCAACTAACCTGCAGTCCCCCCACCAAGCCTTGATTCGCGATGCAATTGCCATTTGGCAAGCCGGCGTAGAGGCTGTTCGAGCGGATTGTGTTGTCGAACGGTGTGTGCATTGGGATGGGCGTTGGTTGACGATTGCCGATCACGTTTTCGATCTTAAAAACGCCGACCGGCTCATCATTGTCGGAGCAGGTAAGGCCACGGCAGGCATGCTGAGCGGTCTGCTGGCATCCTTGCAGAAATCGAAAAAACCACTTCCGAAAATAGCTGGGTGGATCAATGTTCCGCAAGGCTCCCTGACGCCTCAAGGTCCTCTTGGAAGCTTAGTGACGATCTGCCACGCTCGTCCTCAGGGTTGCAACGAGCCCACCGAAACAGCCGTCGATGGAACTGGACAAATCCTCGACTTGGTGCAGCACGCTGGTAGAAACGATTGCGTAGTAGCGCTAATCAGCGGCGGAGGATCGGCTTTGTTGTGTTCGCCAATCGATGGCGTGACGCTTAAGGACAAGATTGGGATCACTCGGGCTTTGTCCGCAGCTGGAGCCAATATCGAGGAGTTGAACTCAGTGCGCCGGTGCCTGAGCAATATCAAGGGTGGAGGAATGGCCCGCGCATGCAACGCGCGCAAGTTAATCACTTGTATCATTTCGGATGTGCTCGGTGACCCTTTGGACGTGATCGCATCTGGGCCAACGATTCAAGAGCCTTCGCCAGATCCATCGCAAGCGATCGATGTGATGAATCTATACTTGCCGAATCAATTTCATTCGATTCGCAATCTCCTAAATCAACAGTTGCTCAGGGATACTATGGCTGGAAAAGAACGGCAATGTTCACCGATTGAACATGTACCGATCGTATTGGCAAACAACGCAACTGCGGTAGATGCGGCTGGTCAGAAAGCGGTCGAACTTGGGTATCGTTATTGGATGAAATCGGAACGTCACAGCGAAGGGGATGCCATCCAACTCGGTCAACGATTTGCCCAGCAAATGCATTCAACGTTGGAACAGACCCAAATCGATTGCATTATCTCGGGTGGTGAACCAACTGTCATTCTGCCACCAGCAGCGATTCGCGGGCTAGGTGGCCGAAATCAACAGTTAACGCTCGCATTCCTGGATTGGTTTACTAAAAACGGCGGATGGCCAACGCAAGCGGAGTTGGTTTTTGTTTCTGGCGGGACCGATGGAGAAGATGGACCGACGGATGCAGCTGGTGCCTATGTCGAACCAAGTGTTTATGCGCAAATGCAGTCGCAACAATTGAATCCAGAAGACTATCTGAAACGGTGCGATGCCTATCGCTTTTTTGAGCAAACAGGTGGATTATTGAAGACTGGACCAACCGGGACGAATGTTTGTGACCTACGAGTAGGGCTTGTGCGGAAATAAGTGTCGCCTTTCGCTCCGCGAAAGTGCGTTTGCAAGGCGCACTTTTTCGGAGCAAAAGGCGACAATGTGGCTGAGCGAGGGCCTCATTGCTCATTTCTTTTCAGCCTGCATTGCTCCAGTGTATTCCAGTTCACCCGAGTCATTATTAAGCGTGTATTTGATCTTGCCCTTTAACCTAGCTCCATAAGGCCGACCTTTGTATTCGACGTGCAAGTCCGCACCTTCGTAGACGGTATCCATCTCAAATTGAAGCTGATTCTCTTTGATTTCGAGCCGCTTGACTTCCATCACTTTGCCATCGTCCGACGTTAATGTGGCTGTTAACTTATCATCCTTCATTGCAAAGGTCAGCATCGGTTGAAGCGTCTGGTCGTTTGGAAGCGTTATCTTCAACTTCCAAGCACCGACAACATCGGATGGCTCGACACTGCGTTTCGCTGTCCAAGGAAAATCCCGAGAGCCGTCATCGGACTTTGCTTCCGCCGTACCCTCCACTTTGTCTCCGTCGATCTTGCCATCAAACACTATTTTAAAACTGCGAGGAGTGTCTGCTTTGATGTTGAATGAAAGTTTCCCGTCCTTGATTTGGCCCTCCAGCACCTCCATCTTCATATCGCGAGCCGACAGGGTGCCGGTGACTTTTCCATCAGCGGTCGCCTCTAGCTTCAATACATTTTTGATTGCATTGCCGTTCATTTCGAAATCCCATCGCCAAGTTCCCGATGGATCAACGGCTAGGCTTTCACCCGTCAGGTTCTTGTCGGTTGCGAAACCAAGTGTGCTTGTAGCGGCAAGAACAATAACGCTGAGAAAAAACTGCATGACTTTCATTCCAATTCTCTCCAGTAGATTTGTTAAATGGAAACGCTGATAGGACACTATGTAGCAACAAGCCGAAGGATCCGCTGGGCAAGCCAGCGGGATTCGGTGTAAGGCGAGCGGCAGAGTGAAAACTAACTGCCAAGGGTTTCAGTGGGAGAGCGAGGCTCCTGCCGAGCTTGGCGTTGGTTCGGCAGGAGCCTCTCCCTCCCGGTATAATCGATGCTGCCGCTCGCCTAAGCGTTTACGGTTTTTGGTGCCGATCATCGAGCTAGTCTTGTGACTTGCCAATGCTCTGGAGCGACATGTCGTTCCGATCCCACTCCTCGCGCACGCGTCTAGGCAAAGCTTCCTTAATCAATTTTTGTTTGTTTGGCTCCAGGAGGGCCAATTGACCTGCTGCCTCGTTATAAAAGTTAGGCCGAAACCTCTCGCCTGTGAGTCGATTGCTAAGGTATCCCAACTCGATTGTCGCAATAGTGGGAATTGCTGGTTCCGTACATGGAGATTGCAGCACGCGAAACAACGTTTCGGCAGCCAACAAGTAGTTTTCGCCTTCGATGAACAACCTCGCCATCTGCAGTTGAGCTTTCAGAGCATAGTCCCGTCTAGTTGCATCCGTCGGCGGAAAGTACTCAGAAACCGCTGTCCAGTGCTTTAAGTCGTTTTCAATCAAGGCCAATGCATATTGCCTTTGGATCGTGGATTGTTGTTGCACGATGGCCGTCGTTTTAATTTGATTGGAAAAGAGATCGTCTCGGATCAGGTAATAGGTAGACAAAAACCCGATTAGAATCGCCCCAACGACCAACGCAATTTTCCGACCGATCGCTACGGCAGCCGACGGTTTCCTGGCTTCGGGTAGGGTGCTGTTTTTGGTCAGCTTCTGCAGGTCCTGCGTAACATCGAGATTGCTAACCTGCTGATGTTCGATAATCAATCCTGCAAAGGGGACCATTTGATTGGCTTGACCTGCCAAGCTGACATCGACTACGTCCTTCAAAGCGCGGGCCAATTCGACCGCCGATGCGAAACGTTCATCCGGAGTTTTAGCGAGCAATCGATGAACGATGTTCACCAGTGCTTTGGGGAGGTCTGGCCGGAGTGTTTCCAAGCGTGCGGGCTCAGCTTGCAAATGCTGCATGGCCAATGCCAAAGCGGTTTCACCGGAAAACGGGGGCCGCCCCGTCAACATGTGATAAGCCGTCGCGCCCAAGGAATACAAATCGCTCCGAGAATCCACTGAGAGCCCCTGAATTTGCTCGGGACTCATGTACAGCGGCGAGCCAAGAGTCACTCCCACTGCCGTCAAATTGAGCGACTGGCCTCTCGCTCTCGCCAGACCGAAATCCGCTACTTTGACTTCGCCGTCAGGCGTTAGCAATATATTGTCCGGCTTGATGTCGCGATGCACCAAGCCTATCGATGCCGCTTTTTGAAGTGCCGCGGTGGTTTGCCAAAGAATGGAAACCGATTCGGCCAGCGGCAGTGCGCCGCGGCGTTGCACGTATGAAAAAAGATTGCTACCCGGAACGTACTCTTGCGCGATGTAATGGATCGATTCGAATTTGCCGACATCGTAGACTTGAACTATGTTTGGGTGGATAAGCGAAGCAACGGCCCGCGCCTCTTGCAAGAACCGTTGCTCGTGGTCGCTGGAACCCACGAAATCGGCCCGCATCACTTTCAACGCGACGTGGCGATGAAGCGATTCTTGAAAAGCCAGGTAAACCTCCGACATGCCACCCACACCCAAGCGGTGCAAAATCGAAAAGCCAGCGATGCTTTGATTCGTTAAGTCGGTTGTGTCTGAATTGGGGTTCATGTTGTCTTCAGTTCGATGCGTCCGGACTCCCAACGCAGGAGAATTCGGGACTGCTCATTCGCTTGTACTGCTACCACGACTTGGCCATCCACTATAGATAGTGTATCAAATTCCCGTCCCTGGCAATCAACTCGCCACGCTTCCGCCACGTTTCGGAAGAAACTGAGCTTGGCCGAACCTGACTTGCCCCGTATTTCCCGTAGCCAAATGCATGCATCCGCTTGCTGCCCGGTCCAAGCGTCGGATTCCCCGTTGGGCATCCTGCTCGGTTCCAGAACAGGTCTAAAATCGTCCCAGGCGATGTTCACGTTCGAAAGGCTGCATTGTGCTAGCCATGCTCCTGTATCCGTTTTTGACGACACCAGTGGTGCCTCGACAAGCCAAGGTACGTCGCACTGGTCATTCGCCGTTTCGTAGGGACGGGGCCAGTCCAAGCCAATCGCGAGTCGCGAACGCGTCCGCCCGTCGCTGTCGATCGGAAGATATGAAATAAGGAAGCGAGAGCCGCTCTTTTGGTGCGCACTCAAGCCTCGAGGTGCAATGCAAATACGGTGGTCTGCATCATCGATTTCGATCAGTTCCACCGTACCCTGCAATGGCGACTGCAACTTCCCTTTGATGCCTTGATGCCAAGCTGAAATGCTCGCTCCCTCGTTTTGCCAAGCAGTTCTCCAAACGCAGCTACAGGATTCAAGCTTAAGGTTTTCCGCGGCAATCTCGATGTCGACCCACCGCGATCCCTTCCACAATGTGTATCTCGTCGTAACTTGAGCCGATGTTCCATCCGGGTTTTTTGCCGACCCCGTTACCTCGATGATACCCAACAACGGTGAGGATTCAATTAATTTAAGCCGAATGTCCGTTTGGTCGATACAGTCCGCGTCGTCCCATTTGCGAAGTACATTTGCCGGACCACGCACTAGCGATGTCATTCCACTCATGTGGCTCCCACGCTTGTTCGCAATATATACCGACCTCAAATGCCCTCGTTTGGGATCGATTTGAATCTCCATGAACTCATTGGCCAACGTCCAATCCGATTGTGCAATTCCCGATCGTGCACCCGCTACCCTTTTCCAAAACGAAGGCTTGGTCACCGATCGTGAATCCACGGTTGGATTCGAACGACTGGATCCGTCCGTTCGAAATCGAACAAAACCATAGGAAGGAATGTCGATGACCACTCGCGATTTGCCCTCGATGGTTTCCGTCGCAAAGATCCTTTCGCACGAGGCCGCATCCACCGCACCAGGAATGTCATTCAAAAAAACGCGTTGCGGATGATTCGATGGATTGACCACCAAAAACGCTCGCTCGCTCATCATAGAATCGGCTTGCGGCGAAACCTGCTTCGGGCTGGCTAGTGTCTTTTGAATGCGAGCCATGAGACTTGCCCTGCATTCCGCGATGCGGTTTGCCAATCCATCTGACTCAATTGCATCATCAAACCAAGCATCCATACTGCAAAGCAATTCCGCGATCTCTAACTGTGCAGGCTCGATTGCTTGCTTGGCTGTGGAGGACTGATTGGCAACTTGGCACCAAAGGTGGTAAAGCGACCATAGGCGTTCCGCTTGACTGCGTTGTTGCTCGTAACCGATCAATCGCATGTGAAGTTTCTGCTGCTCGGCAACCGCAGTTGGGACCGGAACTTTGAAAGTGTTGCTCGGAAAACTATCGCTGGAATAGGGCTGAGTCGTGGATGCAAAGTAGTCTTCGACAGTATGAAATTTCCCAAGGGCAGGCGTACGAGCAATAAGTCGTTTTAAGTCATCCAAAGCCACTAGCCGAATACCGGGCCAATGCGCCAATATCAGGGTGGGTATATGGTGGTAATCCAACTGACTCGACAAGGTGACTGCCAAGTCGATGTAGCTGTCCGCGCTGGCCGCATCCAAAACATGCCCAAGCACGGTATCTATCGATTTCCCATCGCTGGAGGCCTGCCACCGTATTTTGGCTTGATCCTTCTCAGGAACCGTTCCGCCCGACCACGCGGCAAGCAGCGCACCGGTGTATCCGAATTGAGTAAGCCAGGTTGGCGACGAAGCCAAGAACCCGGGTTGGAATCGCGTAAAAACCTTTGGAGGAGCTACCCCCTGATCCACGTACGATCGCATGCCATGCCCAAGCTCGCGAATGATGGACGATGCGGACAAATAGGCGTGCGGACGTTCTTGTTCTAGACCGCCGACCAAAGAACATTTTTTCTCAGACAAGTGTTGGCTTAACCCAGTCCAGGCAGTGGCGTTTTTTTGCTTGAGGCAACTTAACAAATTGGAGGTAGCGATGAAATTGAATGGATGGTCCTCCTCCAGCTGACGCTCCAGCGATTGCCCGAGTGTGCTTGGAGCTAACAAAACGACATCGAGCAAATACGCTTGCTGCGAACAATACCGATCTCGCTCTTGCGAAAGCGAATCGAAGCTTGCTTGAAGCCATCGCTCCGTCTCCTCCGCATCTTGCGACAGGGACGCTCGTGCGGCTGAGAGCACTTGTTCTGTGAACATAATCCAATCGATGTTCCAGGAGTAACGGAGCTTTCTGGCAAGGATTTGGACTTGCAGCACCGCGTAACCCAGCGCGTAAAAATCATCGACCAGCAAAGGATTTGGCTGGCTTACTGGATCTTGGCCCTCTGTCGGCGGTGATACGATGGCAACAAGAGACTCGACTAATTCGGCACGTGACCGAAACTGCGATTCCACGATCGGACATTGGTTCACTTGCAGTTGCTCTCGAACCGGAACTTCCAATTTGGACTTGGAAACTTCTGGACAGAGGACGAGCGAAGCGCTTAGGTCCAGGGAACTGCTGTCGGCTTTTTTCCATTCGGGGAGCGTAGCCAGTGGAACCAGAAGTCTTGGATCCCACTGAGCTGTCCAGGCGCAAAGGAAGTCCGCGGCGAGCTCATGGCCCATCCGGGGTGGCAAATCCTCTAAAGCGGAACTGGGAATGACAAAGATCGATCGTTTCAGTTGGGTCATTTGCTTGAAGGATTACGAGTAGGGTTTTCGAGAAACCATACTACCACAAGCTTTGGAGTGCGGAAATTCATTTCCGCTTTAAGATTCGGGCGGGAAATAGCGGCTGTCGTTAGTTTTACCCACGTTTCGAGTCATTATCGCAGGAATTCTCGCGTGTTCGTACTCGTACTCGTACTCAGTCCGAAGGACGGTACTCGTTCTCGGCAGGTCTTATCCTTTTCGAGTACGAGTACCATTTCATTGCGTACGGGTACGACGGCTAGAGAAGAGGTAGCCATCCCCCGAGTAAAACTCGGGGGCATTAGTCTGCCGCTTAGATAATTACTTGTCTTCGCCGATCCAAACCACGGTCGACCGGTACATTAGCTCGATTTGCCGGTTGGCAGGTGCGAACGGCCCGTCCAAGTTCGGGTAGACATCCTTCGGCGACTCCTTCGACGTATCCAAGAACATCCGCCACCGAATGCCACGGGTCTGAGGAGGTATGGCGAACACCTTAGACTCAGGGGTTCCGTTGAGCATGATGAGGATGTCTCGACCGAAATGGTCAGGATCGTCCACAAGAGCTGGTCGCCCAAGCCAACAGATCAAGGTACCGTCCGGCGCATCCCAATGGATCGGCTTGCCGGTCGATTCAAACCAACTCACGTCTGGAACCCCTCGATTGTCTTGGGGGCGCCCAGTAAGAAATCGTTCACGCCTCAGCGATGGCTGCAATTTTCGAAACTCAATCAACGCTTGAGTGAACCGCAGGATGTCCGGATGGGCTTCCAAATTCGACCAATTGAACCAAGAGATCTCGTTGTCTTGGCAGTACGCATTGTTGTTGCCTTTCTGCGTACGACGAACTTCATCACCCATCAAGAGCATGGGAACCCCTTGACTGAGCAACAGCGATGACAACATGTTCTTGACCTGACGAACACGAATGGCTTCGATGTTCTTCTTTTTGCTGGGGCCTTCTACACCGTAGTTATCGCTGCAGTTGTTGTTGTCTCCGTCGCGATTTCCTTCACCGTTGGCATCGTTGTGCTTGTCTTTGTAGCTCACCAAATCGTTCATGGTAAAGCCGTCATGGGAAGTCACAAAGTTGATACTACAGTAAGGGGCTCGGCCAGACTGCTCATACAGATCGGAGGATCCGCTGAGGCGAGTTGCCATGGCACCGACCAAGCCTGTGTCACCGCGCCAATAGCGTCGAACGTCATCGCGATAGCGACCGTTCCACTCTGCCCAACGCAGATCTCCGAACGACCCGACTTGATAAGCGCCCGCAGCGTCCCACGCTTCGGCGATAATTTTCGTGTCTGCCAACATCGGATCCTCAGCAATCAAATCCACCAAGGGTGGATGAGGCATCAGGTTTCCGTAGCGATCGCGAGACAGGATGCTCGCAAGATCAAATCGGAATCCATCGATATGGTAGTTATGCACCCAATGTCGCAAGCAATGGAAAATGAGTTCGCGGCAAATCGGATGATTGCCATTGAAGGTGTTGCCGCAACCGGTGTAGTTGCTGTAGTGTGCACCGCCAGAATTGAGGATGTAATAGACTTGATTCTCAAGTCCTTTGAAGGTCAAGACCGGGCCGCGTTCATTGCCTTCGCAGGTATGGTTGAAAACCACGTCGAGAATGACTTCGATGCCTGCTTGATGCAGGGCCTTGACCATCTGCTTGAACTCCTGGACTTGTGCCCCAGGTTCCTTGGACGATGCATAACCTCGGTGAGGAGCAAAGAAGGCCATTGGGTCGTATCCCCAATAGTTTGGACGTTCCGGCGAATTACCGTGGACGTCCAAAATAGGGAACTCATGGACGGGCATGAGTTCAACCGCGGTGACCCCTAGACTCTTTAGGTAAGGAATCTTTTCGATCACACCAAGATAGGTACCTGGGTGCTCGACATTCGACGTCTTGCTTTGAGTGAAGCCTTTGACGTGCATTTCATAAATGATGCTATCGCTGAGAGAACGGCGAACATGCCGGTCTCCTTCCCAGTCGAATGCATCGTCGACGACTACGCATTTCGGCGGACGAATAACGCCATCGGTTGTCTGCTGACAGCAACCGGCCAGGGCTTTGGCGTAGGGATCGACCAATCGGGCGTTGCTATCAAACCATTGACCAGATTCCGGATCAAAGGGTCCGTTGGCTTGCAGATGGTAGAGTTGTCCAGGTTGGAGGTGTGGTACGCAGATACTCCAAACATCTCCCCAACGATCGTTGCGTCGATCGAATTCGATAACCTCGGAAGGTTCGCGGTCGTCCACATGCTTGTACAGCAAAAGCCGCATCGCGGTAGCGGACCGACTAAAGATTGTAAACTGAACGCCCCTTTCGGTGACGTTCGCTCCGTAGGGCAATCGATAGGCAAATTGTAATTCAGGAAGCGGATGCCGCATGAGCATGTGTCGGTGAGTGTCCTTTCCAGTCCAGGATGGGCGGGTTAGTTGACTAGGCAGACCAACCTTAGCACGCTGAAATTGTAAAACTGGAATGGAAGACGAAGGAAAGACCGAGAATTGTACCATAATGGGGACAGGCTGTTGTCCTAGCTAAGGCTTGCCGTTGCGGTCAACTTTGATGGCTGGGTAGATTGTTCACTTCGCGACTCGTTCCAAATAGCCCACAAGGCAAACCCAATAAGAAATACCAACATTCACCGGAAATTCATCGGCGTATAGGATGACATTCGAGCTTTGTTAACGGCAGTTCAAGATCCTCAAAGAATCGGACCACGGGACACGATGGGGATCGACAGGAAGATTTTGTGACAGGAAGATTAAGACCGTTGCTGCGGCTGAGAATTTTCCTGTCGTTTAATTTTCCTGTCGTATAAAGTCGAAAGGTCAGGCCAATGAAAAAAGGGTTCGACCTTCGTCGAACCCTTTATAATAATTGGGTGAACTAGTCAAGCGTGACTAGGAAACGGTATATGCTGTTTCCGCGTGGTCGCTTAGGTCCAGCCCCATCTTCTCAGCATCTTCGGAGCAGCGAAGTCCGACGGTTAAGTCAATCAGCTTGAGGAGGATAAAGGAGACGACTCCCGAATAAACGAGAGTGACAACGACTGCCTTGACTTGAAGTCCAACTTGAGCTGCATTGCCTTCCAAAAGACCTCCACCAAGATTCACCCCGAATCCCTTGACGGCGAAGATACCGGTTGCAATGGCTCCCCAAATACCTGCGATACCATGGACGCCAAATACATCCAGCGAATCGTCGTACTTGAGAGCCGGTTTGACGAAGGCGACGAATAAGTAGCTAACTAGTGTTGCTCCCGCACCGATGAAGATTGCCGATTGGGGAGTGACAAAGCCCGCCGCAGGGGTTATGCCCACCAGTCCAGCCACAGCTCCGGTGATCATTCCTAAGGCTGTTGGGCGACCGCTCCGTATCGTTTCAATCAACGACCAAGTCAGTCCCGCCGTAGCCGCAGCGATTTGCGTAGTCACGAAAGCACTCACAGCTTGAGGGGACGCGCCGAATGCACTGCCACCGTTAAATCCAAACCAGCCAAACCAAAGGATACCCGCTCCCAATATTGCAAAAGGAAGATTGTGGGGTGGATTGATCTGCCTTGGAAATCCGCGCCGCGGTCCAAGAACTAAGCAGCAAACCAGTGCCGCAATGCCAGCGTTGATATGCACAACCGTGCCGCCCGCAAAATCCAATGCTCCCGTCGGTAGTCCAGTACCCTTTTGAAATGCACCCAAACCAAAGATGGGATGCTCTGGCCCATACCAGACCCAATGTGCGACGGGCGAGTAAACGAGCAAGCTCCAGAGACCAATGAAAATGGTAAAGGAAAGGAACTTCATCCGCTCAGCAAACGCCCCAATGATCAATGCCGGAGTGATGATGGCGAACATCATTTGAAAAATCATGAATGTCTGTTCGCTAATCGTCAGCGCAGCCTCTGGTGCAGCAAACCAAGCTTCATTGGACTCCACTCCCTTTAACATGAACATCGAGGTCGGATCGCCCATGAATCCTCCAAACAGTTCCTTGTCGTTGAAGGCCATTCCGAAGCCACAAATCGTCCAAAGAACCGTTACCAGTGCCATGCACATAAAGCACTGCATTAAGATGCTCAAAACGTTCTTTCGCCCGACCAACCCGCCGTAAAAGAAGGCGAGGCCAGGGGTCATGAACAACACTAGCGCGCTGCTGGCAAGTAACCATGCTGTATCGCCAGTGTTGGATGCCCAAGGCACCACAGCGGGTGCAGGCACTGCGTCACCACCCGACGCTGCCGTCGAATCTGGTTGCGGCGAATCTGGCGTCGTCACCTCCTGGGCAATCAGCCCCGTACACAACATCGCCAATAAAAAAAACGAAAAACACGCCGTTCGAATCATTTCCAACTCCGCCTCGAAGTTCTTTCTCTCAAACTTTTTCAGTTGATTTTTGTGAACCGGGGTGCGGAGAGATTGCGCACCGCGACTCACGATCAGTCCGCTAGCAAATACAAGGCCATGCGCTGACTCAGATAACGATGCAATTCCGCAAACGACCAAATGTCCAACGTATTGCAGAATATTCATGAAACAAAAAATCTTTTAATCTATGCAGGATCCATCCTGAGATCCCCTAGTTGCTCCAACTGCTTTAAAGGTACGCAAAGATGGATTTGACGCACATGTTTTAAGCGGCCACGCATTCAAGGTTGAATCAAGGAGCGTTACAGCTTTCTTGTGCGCACTTATCCGGCACAACAATTTGTTCGAATCACTTTCGCTGGCCTGGGAACGCGTTCTGAGTGTCGAACGGTCCCAAACGGAAAAAAAGCAACGTTTTTTCCGATTGTTTAGCAGCAGGCTAGGTTCCCCGATTGATTTTCTAGGAACGGTTTGAATAGACTAGGACAGAGTGCTGCGAAACGCGTCGCGGCGACTATTTCAGTATCGGTGTTGCCCTGTTCTTGGCTGAGCGGCAAGACCGGTCTGGCCCCTATTGAAAGGAGGTGACTTAGTGAAATCATTCTGTACTGGCCAAAGGGGTGAGGCGTCCTAAGCATGCCGGCGGGCTGCTCGGACACGCAGCCTCTACCCCACTCGCTTTAAACCGAAGGAAATCCTCGGAGCTTGGCGAGCGGTATTTAGTTCCAGCCTGGGCTTGTAGGATGTCTACAAGCCCAGGTTCTTTTTTGCGCTGGTTTAACTCTGTTTATCCCCCGCCGCAGTCGACGGCAGTACGCACATAGTCACCCTCCCCGAGGGAGAAACACTGTGAAGCATTTTTTCCTGTGTTTCGCTTCCACTGGCCTCATGCCAGTGGGGCGACAGTTGGCAGCTACTTGGAACCCGTGAGGGGCTAGGCTCTCCTCCGGTTTCATACCGGTTTCATACCGGTGGAAGCAGCGTTTCTCGCATCCAATCGTTGCTCCCACCGAGTGCCATTTCATCGATCAAAATGCTTCACAGCGTTGCCGAGGGAGAGTGACTTTCGTTGAAAAATCGCTCCGAGGAGGGACCGACGTGCCCCACTACTCTCGATAGAGCTCGCGTTCTCGAATAAACATCTCTACGGACGAAGGCACTTGGTAACGAATGCTCTTTCCGCGACGACAGCGCTCTCGCAAATCGCTCGAACTGATTTCGATTTGCGGCCCTGAGACCTTTGACTTGAGTATCTCAACCATTTGCGTTGGATCTACATAGGGTTTTAAAACGTCCCATGGCGGTTCGCCAACGCCCCCTCTAGAAATGATGCTCGGTGTGACCAGTCGGAAAAGCTCGACGGGTTCTCGCCATTTGCCAATGTCCACAATCGCATCGGCGCCCATCAACAAAAACAATTCCGAACCCGGGAGTTCGGCCGATAGCGATCGAACCGAATCGATCGTGTAGCTCACTCCGCCGCGATCGATTTCCCGAGTGTCGATTTCGAATTTTGGATTTCCGCCGATCGCCAGCATAACCATCTCGATTCGGTCTTTGTTGTTAGAGGGTTGCTTTTCTGTTTTGAATGGTGATACGTTCGCGACCAAAAAGCGAACTTGATCGAGCTGAAGCGATTCACAGCAGAGCTCTGCCAAAAGCAAATGCCCTATGTGAATCGGATCAAACGAGCCACCAAAAATACCGATTCGAGTTCCCATAGTTCCATCACCGCATCTTGCTATCGCGCATCCATTTGTCCATCGCCATGTTGAAAATGGACTGGCTTGGCTTAATAAAGACGACCTCCGCGTTTCCGCTGGAGTACCCAGACCAAGCTCGCCGTTCATCCAATTCGATCCGCACTTGGTGCAACATTGGACTCAATTCACCAATTTGCCTTCGTTGCTTATTGTCGTGGCCGACGCCGCTGTCTTGGCCGACGCTGTTAGCGTCGGTTCGGAAACTAGCAGTCGCCATTTCAACAACCCGACCCGTGTAGATCGTCGTTGGCTCCTGCGCAATACAAACACGAGCTTCCATACCGATGCGGATACCAGCGATTTGTTCGTCGTTAAGTGTGCATTCTACTCTTGCCCTCTGATCTTGCACTATCCAGCCGATCAGCGTACCGCGATCGACCTGCCTGCCAATAGAAGACTCCGATACCCAATCCGATGGAACCGAGCCCGCGTTTGGTGTTCCCAATCCAATTGCAATATCCGAAGGATTCTCGATCGCTTCTGCTGATTTCGCTTTCGCAGGCTGAAACCAGCCCGCAATGGGTGCCGAAACAATAAGCTGCGAGAATTCCGCCTGCCGCTGTTCCAATTGCGTCGAGACAATCGCTCGCTGCGATTCAAGCATCGGTACCTTCGACACACTTCGAACATCGAAGTAAGCGGCGCGCTTCTGTGTCTCGAGCTCACCATCAATTCGCGTCAGTCTCGACTGCAATTCGAAATTATTTTTTTGAAGGGCTGGGTTCGTAAGAGCTAAGATCATTTCATGACTCTCAATTCTCATTCCCTGCGCGGCATTCCAGGCTCGATCGATGCGGCCAGGCAAGGTAGTGTACACCGGTTGACGGTTCCCCATAGAAAACGTACCGTTTGAATAAGCCCTGGAGGGCAGTGGCATGTTGACAGTCCACGCGATCAAGAGCGACACTGCGGTCCAACCCAGCCATGCTGTTCGACGACGCATTTTGCGTTTCCCATCGCTGGAATCTTTAGTCAGCGTCCAAGCAGCCATCGTCGTGATCGCCCAGCAGCATCCATAAAGCACAATCAGTGCCAGTCCTGCGCCTGCCAACTGCCACTGGCTCGCCACGAAGTACACCATCGTCACCAAGCCTGCGACCAAGAGGACTCGATTCAGGCTCGACGCTAGGAAGTAGATTGAAAGAAAGAGCGACAGCCCCGTCGACCCACGCCTAGCCCGCCCGTCTAACATTGCATCCATGGTTTCAAACGATCGCTCTCGCAACTTTTGCAGATTGAGCCAGTCGCAAAGCACAAAGTATCCGTCGTACTTCATCAGTGGATTTGCGTTGAACAGCAATGTGGTAACGGTGCAGACAAGCAGAGTTTGCAACGCCAAATCGTGTGCCCAGCCGGGGTGTGTTGCCAACCAGACTAGCGCCGCAAAAAAAGCCAGTACGCACTCGGTATACATTCCCGCCAGTGCAATCCCAATGCGTTGTGCTCTACACCCTATTTTCCAAGCGTCTGTTATATCGACATAGGGACAGAGCATCCCAAAACTGACGATCAAGCCCGCGTCTTTGCAGGATGCACCGGCTCGTTTGCAAACCACCGCATGGCCGAACTCATGAATGAATCGCGTCAGAACAAAAATCACACCATAGCCTACTAAGAATGCTGGAGAGCGCAGCGACTGAATATCTGGCAACTCCGAAAGGAAAACATCGAATCTCAAACCAATGAGCACCATCGCGATCCCGAGCAGCCCCAACCAAAAACAAGCCGCAGCACCCGAGTAGAGCCACCCCAACTTGGGCGCAACTTTTCCCACCGGGCCGTCAGGCGATCCGAGCGAGACTTGCATTTGTGTCAGCTTGCCAATTGTCGAACCTAGCCAACGAATCAACATCATGAAACAATTCACCTCACGCAGTCGCATCTGCTCAGCAATGATCGACCGTGAAGTCGGCCAAATTTCGAACGGATGGAGGGTGGTGTTCTGTTTCGTTGAGACCGAGCGAAGCATCCCGCTCTCATTGCACCTGGCGATCAAGGCTCGAATTTGTTGCAGATCGATGGTTTGTGGCGCGAACTCGGCATTAAACTTATCCCGCAACGATTCGTAAGTGGATTCGATATCGAGCCAATGAAGCAATCGGTGCTCTTGGTCGCCACAACGAAAGATGCGGAGGGTCAAGGGATCGGTAGCAATCCATGTGGGATGCATCGAACGACTGTCGACATGCGAATGCCAAGCGATGTCGCGGCGAAGCCGATAGCCTATCGGAATCTGGGTTGGGTTCATTGGTTCGCGAACCGTTTGGATCATTGGGGCTTCTGCAACTGAATCGCTACGAACATGCCTGGCAGCAGCAGCCAATGGTTGCTGGCTTTCTGATTTTGAATCGTTGCATGAACTCGGACTTGACCTGTGGAGGTTACGTCAGGGTCGTAGGATGCAATTCGACCGGAGAAAAGCGATTCTGTCGTCCCCCGTTTTGCAATCACTTGGACAGGCTTTCCAATCAAGCCGGAGGGGTCGATCTGGTCCACGCTCACAAAGCAATCGATTCGAACTTCGTCCAATCGTATAATTTTGACGATCGTAGTGCCAGCTTGCACCCACTCCCCCGGGCGATGATCTACGCGAGTGACCGTGCCAGCGATAGGGGATCGAAGGGTCAAGCGATTCACTTTCAGCTGACTCAGCGTGAATGCGGATTGTGCGAGTTTCGATTTCACCACGCGTTCTTCTCTGACTGCTTTGCTACGTATAAGCCGAACTTTCGCTTGATCTGCAGCAAGCTGTCGCTGCCGAAACTCAGCTGGGCTTGCAGTTCCCTTGTTTACCATCTCTTCATACAAATCCACCTGCAATTTGGTTTCCTCGACAAACGCTTCGGCAAGGCGAATTTCGCTTTCATCCCTTGCTTCCGATGCAGCCAACTGGGCTTGAAGGCCAGCCGCTTCCCTTTCGAGTTCAGCAGCCTTCCCCTCAAGACTCGCAATCACTTGATCGGCGATAACGGTATCGTTTTCGCGCACTTCCAATTTGGCGAGCGCCCCCGTTTCCTGTGAAGGCAGTTCGACACTCTCCACCGGGAACACCAGGCATTTGTCGAAAAGCAGCCAGCCACTGGCCGCGGTTCCTGCGTTGTTCGGATCGCCGCCTGAGTTAGGAAGATTTCCTCTCGAAACGGGAATCCCGCTGGGGCGTCCAATGGAAAATTCCTTGGCGCGTTCTTGAGCCATAACGGTGCAATACGCTGTGATAGCCGCAAGCGCGACCATAACGGATCGGAGGAAAGTTTGTTTGCGTTTGTTCATCCGTGTTCCCTATTCGTCTACCGTTCGCGATTAAGGCGAGCGGCGATGTAAAAACTACCAATCCTAACCCGATACGTAAGTGAGGGACCTGCGGAATTGTCCCTCGCTTACGCATCGGGTTGGGATAATCCAATCTGCCTCTCGCCTAAAAAACTAAATCCAAAGTTGGACTCGCGACCAGACCTTGTGAGCAAAGTCCTTTCCGAGAGCCCATATAAGTGGTCCTCGCCCGATCGGAATGCTGATCCGGGCTGTTGCACCTGCCACGGCAATTTGCGATGGCAAGGATGCTGCATCGAGCTCAAAACGCATTCGCAACACAGCGGAGTTGGGACCGGTGAATGCCTCCGCTGCTTGACTGCTGTCGATACGAGGTTGCGATCCGCGGAGCAAGTGCACCGGAAGCTGAATTTGCGGCATACTCGTCATCGTGGCAACCGGTGGGTTTTGGTCGTCCTCAATAGCAAGCCGAAATTCCTGTGCATCACGCTCTGGCAGGGCCGCTTCCAAGATCCATGGTGATTCGGATTCGTGAAGCGACAAAAGCCATTGACCCGTTCGCAATGGTCTGTCTCTTAGACTGTCTTGAACATTCCAAGTGGAAACGACACCGTCGACGCTGGCAACAATCAATAGCGAATCCATTTGTCTCTGAAGCAGAGCTAATTGATTCGATTCGATAGACCGATTGCTTTCCATCGTCTTGCGTTCTCCTTCTAATTCGATGCGTTGCAATGAGCTCAACGTCGTTTCTCGCAAAAGCATGGCTCCGATGTCAGCCAGACGCTGCGTATTCCGACTTTGCTGAGCAACGGCCTGTTCGTATTCCAATGATAAGCTCAGCGATTTTAGACGTATTAGCGGATCTCCTTGCTTCACGGACTGGCCGTGCTCTACCAAAACAGCGTCCACCGTAGCATCCATCGGAGCATAAACATGCTGCTGGATTAGAGGGACAAGGATAGCTGTGGCGTGCAATCGAATCGGCACCGGCAATGCAAACACGAGCGACAACAGCAGCATGGCAACGGTCCATTTTGCGGCCTTCGGCCATGAGGCTGGGTTTGCAATAGCGAGTGCGTTTCGCTTGGTGGAATGGCTTGCGAACAGTGCGCTCTTCCACCAGGGAATCTGAAGTGCACTTAGACCAAGCTTGGAGATCAGGGCGATTTGCTCAGCACATCGCGTTGGCGGTTTATCTATGCCTGACCACGTAAGCAGAACTGCCACATCTAGTTTTTGTTTGGGCTGCCTCGTTGCGCCCGCGTCTGCATCCAGTGGCTTGATCCATTGCAATTCGGATATGGCAAAGGTGTTGAACAAGCTGGTCAAGTCGGGATCCCGATCATCCACTCCACCAGGCAATTGGTTTGAGCTCAGAGAACCACCCTTTCGAAACATCGCATGGAGACCAGAGGAAGCACGCTCGATCTGCCCGATTCCGTCCGCTCTTCGATCGATTTCAACGAGGCCCGCAGCCCCAACCACCCGCCATCTCCCGAAGTAAGACTCTCTTCGCAGAAGGAAAGCGTGTTCGGCATGGGCATGTTCACGCATGGTTTTCATAAGCTTGGCCACACCCAGTTTTGGGTCTAGGCCACCAGCCAATTCCCGCATGGTACGCTCAGCCAGAGTTAAGTACTCGCGGTCGCGTTCGAATACCCGCAGCCGATGAGAACGAAAGTAGTCGCTCATCAAATCCGCCATCTGTGCCACAAATCGCAGATAGCCACGTTGGCTCGATGGCCCGCCGCTTGGCGACTGAACGACTTGCAACCAATAGCTGCCTTGATCCTTGGGAATCGGCAAGGGAGCGTAGATGAGCAGCTCCGAAGTTGGATTGGTCGGTCGATCGCAATTGAGCAATGCATCGCAGGGCGGAATAAGTATCGGCTGACGCTCGCGGGCCACCGCATTCAACACCAACAAGTGTGAGGCGGATGGTTGTGTTCCAACATGGATGTCGCAAGGGGGGTCAGTTGATTGCGTGACTTGGATCGCGGCGTTCAACTGTGACTCGATAAAGTCCAGTTGTTCAAAGGGCGTATGGCTGGATTGCTGATCCGGTTTATCCGTTGCGACGCCGTCGACCAAAATAGATGGAAGCCGGAATTGGCCAAGCAATCGCCAGGCTGAGTCTGGGTATTGCTGCCAAAGGCCTGCCCCCATGGCGCCCATAGCACTGGCAATCTTCGGTAACACAGCTTGAACAAAGTCCTGGGGAGCGATCGGAGTATGCGCTAGAGAAGCGATGTTCTCGACGACGGCTCGAATTTGGTCTTTGGTCTGTTGTACAAAGGCGTTGTCAAGTTGCAGCGGGCTTCGCCTGTCCACCAGCGTATCGCCCGTCGCATTGCAGTCCATGCCGGACGGAATGCCCGCTCCGAGGAGGGAAGCTGGTGAAAAATGATTGCGCAGATTCCCAAGCTCGATCGCCAACGGCTCAAGCGGCATGGAATTGTGGTTGCGATTATCGGTAGGTTTGGCCATACCGTGTTGGCTTATCAAAATCGGCAGCCAAATACAAGCCGAATGATCTCG
>JANMLD010000410.1:0-14531 GCA_031372345.1 Pirellula sp. | reverse complement strand
TGGAGCATTTTCCTTATTTCAGCGGCTCTCGCATGCGATCGCGAGTATTGGTTTTCGAAAGCTTGACTGAGTTTTATTTCTGGGATTCCGAGAAGCGACTTTTTGGCTTTCGCAAGGATCTCAAGCTCAATGGGCGACTGAGCCTCGGGGGAATCCAAACCGCCGATGATTTCCCCCATCCACTCACAGAAGGACTTTCGCAATTCAAACGGTGTGGATTCTCTTTGACACGCGTTCAGCAAATCTTGAACCAGCTTTGTTGCTGTTGCGCCGTCCTCCATATTGATCGCGCAGAGCAATTGGAATTTTCCATTCGTAGCCCGCGTTGCCTTGGCACTATCCCCGGAGTTCGCGCGGCCAATCGATTTGAGTGCGTTTTCGAATTCCCGAGATCGAAATTGGGTAATCGCCAGAACGCAGTTTGCTAGAGAGTCATTACTGTTCTCAGCCACTCTCTCCTCGAGAAAGGCCGTTACCCATTCCAAGTCTTTTTCTAACGGGGCGTCCATCGCACGGACTGTATCCAGCACGGTTCGCTTGTTTTGTGCATTCGCTTGCGATAGGCCGGATAGAACCGTCACCACACCAAGAACTAGCAACGCAAGCGAATTCAGGCAAACAAATCGGCAACGAGTCATGATCGGCCCCAAGCGAAAGTTGTATTAATAGCCACATCTGTTATACCCTCGACTGGCCCCATAATAAATTGCGAAATCAAAAAAACAGCACCTCAGCCCCTTGATGAAATTGCCAAGTCTGAAAACGAGTCCATGATTGCGATCCAACTACCTTTGGTCCGAACCGCTTTTTCCATCCATTTCTGCTTGGCCGACCATCTTTGCTTGGCAGTCGTAGCGGAATGGGTGAGAATTCAACTACGGAAAGATCGGACGTCAATTCAATCGAGGGAGTGACAAGATGAATTATCAAAGGATCGGGGGGAGCCTCTTGCGTGCAAGACTTTGTATCGGCATTCTCGGCGTTTTCATTCTGGTTGTGGTCGGGGCAAGTTTTGGCCAGCAACCCCCAGCGGAAAACTTGGACCGAGTTCCAGCAGGAACGAGGACGCAAGCAATATCAGACGAAACCAAAAACGACCCACTCTTTCAAGAGATCCAACGAATCGTCGTGCAAGGTGTTCGTCCGGCTAAGAGTGGCCAAACCCAAGGGAGTGTCAGTATTCCGACGCCCAATGGATTTTCCCCGATCGACTCGATCAGTGATGCGCGTTGGCATGCAGTCGAGTCCATCTTGGCCGCTGCAAGGATGCTTGAAAAGGATTTTGTCGAATGCACTAGACGTTCCGACCCCGAGGGTGCCTTGAAGCTTCAAGCCGCCATCCAAAACCTTCGAAGGCAAGCCATGGATTTGTTACGGTGATGTCGGTCAAGAGTAGCTCGGCACTCCGTGCCGAGAAAAACGGCACGGAGTGCCGTTCTACACTCGACTAAGACAGTTTTTCGATCAGTTCTTGTCGAAGAGTCTTGAGCAAAAACAGGAAATTGGCGAGGTAGCGAGGAGCCAATCGCTTTGGATCCTTCAGAGTTCGATACAGCCATTCCATTCCGATCTTCTGAACGAGCCTAGGAGCTCGGACAGCATTGCCCGCTACGAAATCAAACGAGGCCCCCAACTGAATCGTGAGCGGGACGCCAAGCTCCTCGAGATGATCTTCGATCCAGTACTCCCCTTTGGGTTGTCCCAGCGCGACCAATAGCAGATCCGGTTTGGATTGCTTGATCCGGGCGATTTGGCTCCGAAGCTCATCGGGACTACACGTTCGAAAGGGTGGGCATTGCACCCCTGCGACCAACAGTCTCGGGTAGAGGGACTTTAGCGTCTGGGCAGCCAGTTCGGCGATCCCTTCCGATGCACCATAGAAATACACTCGCAGTTTTCTTTTGGCACAGCGTTCCGCCAATCCATAAATCAAATCGGAGCCTGCCACGCGTTCGGGAAGCTTGATTTCATTGAGTTTGCTGCGCCAAAGGATGGGCTTTCCATCGCACAACGTCAATGCAGAATTTTTGGTGAAAGCAGCCAACCGCGGATTTTTGGCGCAGAGCATTGCGTAATTCAAGTTGGCGGTGACCGCATAGCTAGGCTGACGTTGGCAAATGACTTGCTCCAAGTAGTCTAGCGTCTGCTCCATATTGACGGCATGGAAGTCCAGGCCCCAAACACGAGTTGTCTTCGGGGGCTGAAGGCCGATCGGACTTGCTAGCACATCCTCAAAGGTGTCTGCAATTAGGTCATCGACCCTGCCCGTTTTCTTGTTCCAAGCGTACGTCGACTCGTGCTCGTCCAAAACCGTGGTGTGGCGTTTGGAAGCAGGTGAACAAACCTCGATGGACGGTTTGTCGGAGACACGCGGAACGTAGACCGATTCAGAAAGGTCTGCTATTCGAATGGGTGCTTGATTGTGCTTCGACATTTCAGGTGCAAGTCTATTGGCGAGCGGATGAAAGTACGGGCGAGAACGTTCGGCAGGTGAAATACCCGCCAAAAATCCTAGCTTGTCCTTTTGGTTGACGTGGGAATGCGAGCGTCACGAAGCTGGATGCAATAAGGAAACTGTCCCGTTTGCAACGGTTGTTCCGAATGCGACACCCACAGACTTGCGTTGCTGCATACAATGACGCAATCCTCCAAAAGTCACCTTCGGCGCATTTAACCAATACGGACCTTCAATGAGCAACGCGCTTAGCTCGATCGGTAAAAAGACCGACAGCCGCAACACCATTAGCCAACGCCCCAGCCAGCTGGATGTGTCGATTGGGCAATACTTAATCAATCGCCTTCAGGACTACGGAATCCGAGACTGCTTTGGGATTCCTGGTGATTACATACTCAACTTTTACAGCATGCTGGAAAAGAGTCCCATCAATGTGGTCGGCTGCACTCGCGAGGACTGCGCTGGCTTTGCGGCGGATGCCTACGCAAGAATTCGAGGAATGGGTGCCCTATGCGTGACCTATTGCGTTGGCGGACTTTCGGTATGCAATAGCGTGGCTGGGGCTTTTGCCGAAAAGTCGCCAGTGGTCTTGATGAGCGGCGCGCCGGGTTTGAACGAACGCGTCAACAACCCCCTGCTGCATCATAAAGTGCGTGATTTCAGCACGCAGCTCGAAGTCTTTGAAAAACTCTGCATCGCGGCCACAGAATTGGTGGACCCGGTGACGGCATTTAGTGAAATCGATCGTGTTCTTGACGCTTGCCACCGATTCAAACGCCCGGTCTACATTGAGTTGCCGAGAGATATGGTCGATGTCATTCCGCCGATGGCTCACGCATTCCGTCGTCCAAGTACCCAATTTGATTCGCAGGCGCTCGATGAAGCCGTTAAGGAAGCGGTCGATCGACTCAATCAGGCCAAGAGACCTATCATCATTGCGGGCGTTGAGATCCATCGATTTGGTTTGCAGGACCAAGTCATGAAATTGGCAGAACAAGCCAAAATTCCGATTGCTGCAACCATTCTCGGAAAGAGCGTCGTTGACGAGACGCACCCATTGTATGTGGGGCTTTATGAAGGGGCGATGGGACGCGAGGAGGTGACGCAGTATGTCGAGGATAGCGATTGCGTGTTGCTGCTTGGTGCGTTCATGACGGACATCAATCTGGGAATCTACACGGCCCAGCTCGAGGTCAAGAATTGCGTGTATGCCACCAGTGAGCAGCTTCAGATCTCGTATCATCACTACCCCAACGTTCCCTTGGCCGACTTTTTGGATCGACTGATCACTGCCAATGCGCAACCAGCGTGCCGCGAGATTCCGGCCATTCTGCGTCAAAAGCATCCTGTAAACTTTCAACCTGAGGCTGGCAGGACGCTGGAGATCAGTCGCATCATCTCAAGAATCAACGGCCAAATCGACGCTCAAACCATTGTTATTGCGGATATTGGTGATGCGCTCTTCGCTTCGTCGGAATTGGTGATCCACGAACGAACCGACTTTTTGTCCCCAGCCTATTACACCTCGATGGGCTTTTCAGTTCCGGCCGCCTTGGGAGCGTGCGTTGCAAAGCCGGATGATCGCGTACTGGTCATTGTCGGGGACGGAGCATTCCAGATGACCGGCCAAGAAATGTCATCGCTGATTCGCCTTGGATTCTCCCCCATCATTATCGTGCTCGACAATCACGGTTATGGCACGGAGCGGTTCCTTCAAGCCGGCACCTGGAAGTACAACGAGATCGCGGTGTGGAACTACTCGAAGCTTCCGGAGGTCTATGGTGGAGGACGAGGTTATCTAGTAACCGATGAGTTGGAGTTTGATGCGGCACTCAATGCTGCCTGGGCCGACAAGTCGCAACTTCATCTGATCCACGCCAAACTGGCCGAGGGAGACGCTAGCCAAACCTTGAAACGACTGGCCGAGCGTTTGGGCAAACACATTTGAGCAACGTCGTAGACGAGCGAGGCCCTTCGCTCGTCCAAAGAACACCGTAGACGAGCGAGGCCCTTCGCTCGTTCCACAAGGCAACTCCAATGGTGCTAGAATGCTACTTGGATAAGGCAATTCGTTTTAAGCGTGCGGCAGATTGCAGTATCCCAACCCGAAGCGTAAGCGAGGGACAATTTTGCAAGTCCCTCACTTACGTATCGGGTTATGATTGGTAGTTTTCGGGTTATGATTGGTAGTTTTTACATCGCCGCTCGCAGTAACGACAGTTTAAGGAGGCAAACGTAATGGCATCGGCAAAGGATCGCATTGTTCGACTGGCTACCGTGCAAATGACTTGCAGCGACAACCAGGAACAAAACGTGGCGAAAGCCGTTACACGCGTACGTCAAGCCGCTTCGCTCGGGGCAAACATCATCTGCCTGCAGGAGTTGTTCAATGCACCGTATCCTTGCCAAAGCGAGGACCATGACCGATTCCAATGGGCGGAGCCGATCCCTGGACCAACCAGCACCGCTTTGAGCTTGATCGCTAGGGAATGCTCGGTGGTGGTGACTGGTTCCATATTCGAACGCCGAGCCCCCGGTCTGTACCACAACACGGCACTTGTTTTCGACACCGATGGTGCCCAAGTCGGTTTCTATCGAAAAATGCACATTCCCGATGATCCACTTTACTACGAAAAATTCTACTTCACACCAGGCGATACGGGTTTCACCGTTGCCAAGACCAGTTTAGGGGTAATCGGTGTAGGAGTCTGTTGGGATCAATGGTACCCGGAGGCCGCGAGACTCTTTGCTTTGCGAGGCGCTGAGATTCTGCTTTATCCAACCGCCATCGGGTGGAGTGTTGCCGACAAACCAATTTATGGACGAAGCCAACATGAAGCCTGGGAAACCATGATGCGGTCCCATGCAATCGCCAACGGAGTGTTTGTAGGGGCGGCCAATAGGGTCGGCGTCGAGAGCTCTATTGAATTCTGGGGAGCATCATTCGTTTTCGATCCCGCCGGCAATCTCTTGCACCGCGCCTCCCATACGGAGGAAGAAATTGTCATCGTGGAATGCAACCTCAATCAGATCGAAACGCAACGAACGCACTGGCCATTCCTGCGCGATAGGCGAATCGATGCCTATGGGGATTTAACCAAAAGATGGATCGATTAAAAAAACGGCCAGCTTTGGGCTGGCCGTTTCCGATGACAGTTTCGATGACAGTTTCGATCTCATTGTCCATTAAAAAAATCTTAGAATAGCTTCTCGAAACGATTGTCAAACTCGCTTCAATACAACGGATCTTTCGTCATTCAAGTCGAAGATTCTGTACATCAATCGGGTTCTCGCCAATACGACCTTGTTGGTCGGATGGACGACGACTGCCAAAGTTGGGCCAACCGCCGATTTCGGCTAGCTCAGGCATCAGCTCGATCAGTTGCTCTCGTAGCATCGTTGTCAAACGAGCCACTCTTGGTGAGGCCGCAACCTCAGTCAGTGCGACTACTGTCTTCATCACTTTTACCATTGCCGCTCTCGATTGAACGGGATCCGAAAGTTCACTGTCGTGATCTACTATGAGATTTTCGATAGGAACCTCCAAAGCCTTTGCCCAACGGGTCAAGTCGATCAAGGTCAAATTCGAATCAGGCAACTCTTGTTGCTTCAAATCCTGAATGTCGACCCCAGACCGTCTAGAAATGGCTCGCAAGGACAAGCCTTGTTGAGCTCTAACCTCGGCAATGCGATGCAATGAAAGAGCACCGCACGATTTACTGGCCTCACGTACCGTCGGCAAACAATCCAAAGAGGACTGAGTGCACATCGGAATCGTTGCCATAAGGAAATAATCCTCCCACTGACGAAAAGAAACCAGGATGCAGGCATAGGCAAGGAAAATGCAATGCCTTTCCCTAAGTCAATCAAACAAAGTTGGAGCGGTAAAAACAACCCCCTATATCCTCAGAATTGAAAAATAGATCGAATTACCGCTGTTGAAAAGTTGTAGCGATTCGGTAAGCCACTACCCTTCCAAAGGTCGTTGAGTTACATTCTGAACGTGAAATGTCGCTGTGGCGAAATGGCAGACGCAGCAGATTTAAAATCTGCTGGGGGAAACCCCGTGCGGGTTCGAGTCCCGCCAGCGGCACTTTACTGGCTTTCGAAGTGCGAAGAGTTAAGCAATCCTGTGCAAATCCCTATTCTTTGAATTCAATCGTTTCCGATTGCTTTCCACCCTTAACGGCAAACTTCAAATTTGAAGTCTCGACTTGATAGTATCGTTCGGGCAGCTTCACCCATCGGTCGGAAACCTTGCTCGATTCTTTGCTGCTTGCCTGCATACCCTTGATGACGTCCGGAGGCAAATTCATGCCCGGAGGAATGGCCGGAACCGTAGCGGGTCGAGGCTCAAACTCGCGATTGTCGATGCTAATGGAGGCATCACCGACGGGCAGCTCCACCTTGAACTTGCCGTCACGTTGCAACTCATAAGAAACGGAATTCTTAGACTCGTCAGCTGGGCGAAAGGTCAAGATACCACCCGGAATGGGTTTGCCCTTAAAGGTAACTTCGCCTGAGACCTCGCCCGTTCGAGGGCCGCAACCGGCAACAAATAACAACAAGCAGGCTGCGGAAACAATTCGGATCATACATACTCCCATGAGGCAAAGGCACTTTTCAAATCTTTCGATGTTGGCGGTCGAGCGTCACTAGCTCAATCAATGTCGCCATTCACTTCGCCACCAGCCGGTGTCAGCAAGGCGAACCAAATGGCGTTGGCCATGCTCCCTGAAATTCCCCGAATACTACCATCGGCCAAACCGATCTGCATGCTGACGTGTTGTGTCGAGGCCAAGCGACGATCACAAAGTCCGCCATTTGCCGAATTGGCCAGCGGATTTCTTGGACTCACTTGGAACTTGGAATTGGTGCCGTAGGTAAATACGACTCCGTCACGACCGCGACCGCCACCGAAGACAGGTGACAGTCGGTCTCCAGGATAACTGTCTGCAGGAACGCCGGAGCTCGGTCCGCCGCTGCCGCTTCCAATTCGAAAGACACCTCGCATCCACCAAGTACCACCAGGACTGCCCGTCCCGTCGCATCGACTTAGCTTTTCGGCAAACATAATCGTGTTCGACGTGCCATCAGTAATTGTGGCAAACTTCGCATTGCCATCCCAGCACGTCTCCCACGGATTGCCAGTCGTGCCACACGTAACCGTGATGTTTTTTTCACCGCCAAAAATCAAAAAATTGCTGGCATAGGAAGCGTCGCCAGGCGTCCAATCCAGTCCATTGCCAAGCGTGCTATCGCTGGGACACTGAAAGGTTGACATCCGGGTTTGCCGTAGCCAAGTTTTGTTTCCTGTATTCACCGATCCCCAAGTTGGCCAAACGTAACCTAAGTTGGTAATGGTCGCGCCGGGAGCGGCTTGACCAACCGCCGCGGCTAAGTCGCAATTGGTGGCCGCCTGCCAAACGTTTGACTGTTCCATGAAAGGGAGCAGATGGAAATTCAAGGGTGCGTACCAAGCCCCGCCATAATTGCCAGCTTGGGGCGGGTACCTTCGATGTGTGTCATGCGCATTGTGGGTAGATAGCGCTTGCTGCTTGAGATTGTTTTGGCACTGCATTCGTCTTGCCGCTTCGCGAGCAGCTTGCACCGCAGGCAACAGTAGACCAACCAAGATTCCGATGATTGCAATAACCACTAAGAGTTCTACCAGTGTAAAGCCTCTCGATCGATTAGAAAGTCGCATAAATTCATTCCCAAATAAAATCGATTAAATGTGAAAAACCAAGCACAGGACTAAGATTCTATCGCTCAACAAGAAGCGTTTGCAACAGAAGGCGGCCCTCTAAAGCCATTATTACGGGAAAATGACGATCTTACGCTAAACAGCGGCAGCCAACGGTACTGTCGTTGTTCGTGGCTCCGTCGCTCCGTCGACGGATGTCCTGTTTCTTAACACCGAATGCATGATCGATCCAAATGGACGCGTCTAAGCAGCGGCAGCCAACGGTTCTGCCGTTGTTTGGAAGGACATAGCGTTGGGCGGTTCGGACTACACTGACCGCCGGTCGCGGAGCGGACCGGCCCACGTTTCACCAACCTATGCCGTAGTCTTCACCATGGTTGCTGGAACCACCCCAGAACGTGCCGTGCTTCCAATCAAACCAAATGGCATTGATTGGCCCCGAAGTTCTCTCTTGAAAGGTCGATCGGTAACCCATCCTCGTGAGATCTTTCCGAACCCATGAAGGAGTCTGCTCGTTCAGCGTTAATCCTCCCGGGCTCTTTTCGTGAGCGCCGAAACTAGAATGCATTTGCAATGTCTTGAAACTCGGCGCTTCGCAAGCTTCCTGAACCGTCATGTTAAATTCGACCACATTCAAAAAGAACTGGAGAAGCAGTTGATCTTGTTCATCGCCCGCTTGTTTTGCGAACGCCAAGAATGGCCTGCCGTCCTTCATCGCAAGGGTCGGGGTAAGCGTAACACGTGGCCGTTTCCCGGGCTCAACAACGTTGAACGGATTTTCTTTGGCATCCAACACGAAGGACTGCATGCGTTGACTGAGTCCAATGCCAGTGTTGCCCGCAATGCAAGCAGGAACCCAACCGCCGCTCGGCGTCATGCTTACGACCCATCCCTCTGCGTCGGCGGCTTCGACCGAAGTCGTACCTGCCTGAAAATTTTCCATGAATCGTTCGTCCGCTTTAGCGTCGCCAAATATATGATTGCCCGAGTCTGAGACACTCCATTTGTTGAGGGTCTCGACGTATGGATTCACCTTGCCTTCAAAAGGATAGGGATCGCCAGGGCCAATCTTCGGATTGTTATTTTCCGGATCGATGAGCTTGCTGCGGACTTTTGCGTATTCCTTAGAAAGGAGTCCCGCCATCGGTTCCTCGGGTGCAAAGGCTGGGTCGCCGTAGTAAAAATCGCGATCCGCAAAGGCCAGGTTCATGGCTTGGTACAGCGTGTGGATGTAATGCGTCGAATTGTAGCCCATCCCCTTCAAATCGAAGTTCTCAAGGATGTTGAGCATTTGCAACATGACTGGGCCTTGGGTCCACTGCTGTAATTTGTAGACCTCGACGCCTCTGTAATTGGTCTTTAATGGCTCTTCTACCTTCACTTGCCAGTTCGCTAGATCTTGTTCTGTGATCAATCCTCCTTGTTCCTGGCATCCGCGCGCGATCTCCGCGGCGATGTCCCCCTTGTAAAAACGATCATTGGCGGCATAGATGGCTTCTTTGCGCGACCTGCCCTTCTTAAGCGACTCTTGTTCAGACTCGACTAGTTTTTTGAGCGTCGCGAGCAAGTCCCTTTGAACAAAGATTTCGCCCGCGTTAGGAGCTTCACGTTTTTCATCCAGGTGTGGTAGGAAAACCTTTTTTGAATAGGGCCATTTTTTGATTTGTGCCTTGCCCCGCTCGATTGAGTTGGCTGTTTGGGCTTCCATCGGATAGCCCTCGGCCATTTGCATGGCTGGGGCCAAGACGTCGGCCAAACTCATCGTGCCGTATTCCGCCAACATGGTCATCAGTCCGCCTGGCGTACCGGGGGTGACCGCGGCCAATGGACCGTACTCCGGTGGATACTTCATTCCCTTGCTTTTGTAAAACTCTGCGGTGGCACCGGTCGGGGCGACGCCGAGGGCGTTGATGGCGATGACTTGTTTGGTGTGCGGGTTGTAGATCAGAGCTTGAGTTTCACCGCCCCAGCTAAGTACGTCCCACATTGTGCAGGTGGCCGCGAGCATTGCGCACGAGGCGTCTACTGCATTGCCCCCTTTATTAAAAACCATGGCGCCGGCCGTGGCAGCGAGTGGTTTGCCTGTGACCGCCATCCAGTGCCTCCCATGCAACGGAGGTTTTTGGGTGGTGACTGGCAAGTTGTTAAACTCCTGGCTGTTCGCGTGGCAACAGAGCGTCATCATCAAGAGGACTACAAAGAGTCGTGGCATAGGATTTCTCTTTTGTCTGGTAAGTGAATCCAACTCGTCGGATCTTTAGGCGGGCGGCAAATGTGAAAACTACCATTCCTAATCCGAAACGCTGTTGTGGGAACTGCGACAGTGTCCCTCGCTCACGCTTCGGGTTGGGATAAGTCAAGGGTTGGGATACTCCAACCTGCCACTCGCCTTCATGGATTAATGGAACTTTATTTTATCGCGGCCAAATCCATCATGCTTCGCGGCGGCAAAAATTACTTGGCATTTGATAAAGAAAGAACTTTTCGGCTAGACTATATTGTCTTCCGATCGTCCTCCCACCTAGAGCCATGTCATGCTATCAAGCCGCCCCGACTTTTCGCGACGCTGTGCCGCTGTCTTTTTCGCGACTGCACTTTTGCTTTGTACTACTGCATCCGCCATCGCGTTCCAAGCTAGCGACCAACCCAACATTGTCTTGATCGTGGCGGACGACCTTGGTATTTACGACCTGGGTTGCTACGGGCGTCGCGATCACAACACGCCCAACTTGGATAAGCTGGCCAGTCAAGGGATTCGGTACACGAGCGCCTATTGCGGCTTGTCGATTTGCTCCGCTTCACGGGCTTCGCTCATGACCGGCAAGTCGTGTGCACGTTTGCACCTAACGACTTTTTTGCCAGGTCGGCCAGACGCGGAATCGCAGTTGCTTTTGCACCCTCGCATCCAGTCGCATCTTCCGCTCGCAGAAAAGACGATTGCCGAAATGCTTCAAAGCACCGGCTATCGAACAGGGCTATTCGGTAAGTGGCATCTTGGTGGCGGCAAAACCGGACCCAAAGAGCAAGGGTTTGATATCGCGGTCGAACCGAAAGGAAACGGAGCGGTGGACGAGAAAGTAGGCGGAAAAAACGAATACGCCATCGTCGACGCTGCTATCGAATTCTTGAAAACGCCCGATGACAAGCCAGCGTTTTGCTATGTCCCTCAACACTCACCCCACGTCGCATTGGCAGCACCGAAGGAGTTGATTGAAAAGAACGCTTCGGCCTTCAATCCACTGTATGCGGCGACCGTCGAGTCGCTCGACAAAGCGATCGGCAAATTGCTTACAACTGTTGACACGTTGAAGCGACCTACAATTGTGATCTTCAGCAGCGACAATGGAGGGCTGCATGTGCCCGAGGTGCATGATTTACCTGTTACGCACAATGGTCCCTTTCGAGCGGGCAAAGGATATCTTTACGAAGGTGGTCTACGCATTCCGCTCATCGTTCGATGGCCCGATAAGATCAAGCCATCGCAGGTTGAAGACACACCCGTTTCGCTAATGGACTTGATGCCGACGCTTTTGGAAGTCGTGGGACTGGATCCGTCCAAGACGGTAGGTCCCTTGGATGGTATCAGTCTAAAAAAGAATTGGCTTCAAACAGAAGCGAACGCTGCGACGAAAGAACGCGCGTTTTATTGGCACTTCCCTCACTACACCAATCAAGGCAGCAGACCAGCGGCTGCAACGCGACAAGGCAACTGGAAACTGATCGAGTACTTGGAGGATGGGTCGATAGAATTGGTTGACCTCGATAAAGATGTTGGTGAAAAAACCAACGTTGCTAAAGATTTTCCTGACAAGTCAAAATCGCTCCTGGAAGCGCTGCATCAATGGCAGAATCGGACGGGCGTGCAATTTGGAGCACCCAATCCTACAGCGAACCGTGAGGTGCATAAACGACTTTACATCGATTCCGACCCGACCCGACTGGACGCGAGTCAGGGAGCGGAGGCTGTAGCGGCACAATGGAAGGCTTGGCGGAAAGAGATGAATCGGGTCGTTTCCGGTAACAAGCCTTTGCTCAAGGATGCGAGCAAAGAAATCCTATTGCCTGCATCGGCAGGAACGCCTCACGGCAAGAAATTGCGTTACGAACCGGAGCCGCACAAAAATGTCCTCGGATATTGGACCGAAGTCGACGATTGGGCGGACTGGGAATTGACAATTCCAAGCGATGGAACTTATGAAATCGAAGTGCAGTGTGGCTGTGGAGCGAATAACGGAGGCTCAGTGGTTCGCTTGGAAATCGGCAACGAGTCTCTTCAGTGGACAGTCCGCGATACTGGCCATTTTCAGAACATGATCTACGAAAACATCGGCGCGATGAAGTTGAAAGCTGGCAAGGTTCGCTTGGCTGTTCGGCCGCAGAGCAAGACTGGAGCCGCGGTCATGGACATTCGAACTATTGTGCTTCGACCGATTGCCGATTAACTTTGGTGTCAAGACGAAGAAGCCCCACTCCCCACTGACAACTGACAACTGACAACTGACAAACCGCACCTTATCCTACTCATGAAAAACCTTTCCTTGATCCCTTCAATCACTCGACATCGCTTTCTAATTGCCTTGTCTTTGGCATGCGTATTTTGCCAGGCTTCCCAGGCGCAAACGCCGTGGCCTAACTGGCGCGGTCCGAACGGAAATGGAACCGCACAGGCTGGAGACTACCCTACGTCGTGGAGCGAAGACAAAAACATCGCTTGGAAAATGGGGTTGCCAGGCCGCGGGGCCTCGACCCCTATTGTTATTGGTGAAAACGTTTACCTGACGCTGGGCAAAGAAGGCATCAACACCTTGCTGTGTGTCAATCAACAAGGAAAGACGCTTTGGGAGAAACCGTTTGGCAACGAGCGACCGGGCAAGAACCCGAAAGCAAGCGGCAGCAATTCGTCTCCGGTTACAGACGGGAAAAACGTCTACGTGTATTTTAAGAGCGGCGACCTAGCTTGCGTTAGTCCTTCGGGTGAACTAATTTGGTCACTCAATATTCAGACGAAGTATGGCGAAGACACGTTGTGGTGGGACTTAGGCACTTCACCTGTTTTAACCGAGAACTCGATTGTCGTCGCTGTCATGCAAACGGGGCCAAGCTTCTTGGTGGCGCTCGATAAATCGACTGGCAAAGAGCTATGGAAAGCCGATCGATGGCTAGACGTGAATCAAGAAGCCAATCAAGCGTATACAACGCCTACGATTGCCAAACTCAAGCAAGGTGACGCACTGGTAACCGTAGGAGCAGACCACGTGACAGCCCATGCCGTAGCCGATGGAAAATTGCTTTGGAAACTGGGTGGTTTCAATCCAGAGAACAACGGTTTCTTTCGGTCGATCGCATCGCCGCTAACCATTGATGGACTCGCCATTTGCCCTTACGCTCGCGGCAAAACCGTCACAGCATTGCGAACCGATGCTGGTTTGTCCGATGACAAACGTATTGCTTGGGCTCTTGAGATTGGCTCCGACGTTCCCACACCAACGTTCAGCAACGGAAGATTGTATCTTTTAGGGGACAAGGGAATGGTGTATTGCCTTAAACCGGATTCCGGCGAAACCATTTGGTCGCACCAATTGCCAAAGAGCAATCGTCAATACAGCAGTTCGCCGATCGTTGCAAATGGCAACCTCTATTGCATCCGCGAAGACGGGGCGACGTTTGTATTGGCAGATGGAGCTGAGCCAAAGGTGGTCAGCGAGAACCGACTCGACGGCAACATCGTCGCCACCCCCATATTCGTCAATAACAGCATTTATCTAAGGTCCTTTGAATCGCTCTATTGCATCCGATAACCTCGGATGTCGAAGAACTCAAGATGCAAGTGTAGTTAACCCGATTGAAGGTTCGTCCGCACGAGGCTAGTCCTAAATCAACCTCCAAGACGAAATTGCTTCACGAATTAAACTTCATAGAAAAATCTTTTCGAAAGTCGCGAATTATGGCTGCGGAGAATTACTCGCGGTACCAACAATCGGTAATCCGCAATTACTACAACAACAAAGACAACGTTTCGTTGCAACGGGCTCAGGAGTTGCTGACAGATCTTTATCTTGCAGAAGGCAAGAAGCGCGAAAAAGTCTGGGATAGCTTATTTATGCATTTGGAGAGGATTGGCGTTCCGGCGGACCAGATCAAGCACTTGAAAGAAGCCAAGAATCCCGAACTGGTTGCACAGTTGATCCAGAAGAAGATTTAGTGTAGCACGGCACTCCGTGCCGTGACTCTCGGCGCTGTTCTGGTTCTCGGCGCTGTTCTGATTCTCGGCGCTGTTCTTGTTCTCGGCAGCACGGTTCTTGTTCTCGGCGCTGTTCTGGTTCTCGGCGCTGTTCTGGTTTTCGGCGCTGTTCTGTTCTGGTTTTCGGC
>JANMLD010000387.1:0-2857 GCA_031372345.1 Pirellula sp. | reverse complement strand
GCTCGGACGAGTGTATCGATAAGTAAAATCTAAGGCCTGTACGCTCATCTCGTTGAACCTATCAAACTGAGCCAATCTTTCGGTGCGATACCGTGTTTCCCCGATACAAAGGACCGCAGCGAATTAGAATCTAGTTTGCGTTAGGAAACTACTACTTGAGGCGGATTTCGGCGACAGCCCGCTTTGGGAAACCTTTGACTCTCAACTCTCGACTAATGACAAAAGCATGCCTACATCCGAAAACAGTCTTGTTACAAAGATTCGAGAAACGCTCAATGATCGCCTTCAAAATGGCAAGATTGTTGAAGCGATCAAGTTCTATCGTGATGTAACGTTGACTCCTCTTCTTGAATCGAAGCAACTCGTCGAATCCTTTCAGGCCGACAACGAACGTCCAATCGTGGACAAGCGCTTCGAACCGTTTCTGAAATTCCTGGAGGACCGCGACTTCGGAGGTGCTGCGGCGAGTCTACGTGCCGAACAGCGTTCGTGTCGGAAAGGCACGGTTTGTTACTTCTTCTGCCATTGGTCGTCCTTTTCCAGAACGCTCTTCACCGCGTCGCTGTTGAGCCACAAACGGGCCTCTTCATCGTTGCGGAGATGCGCATCCCAGAATGCCGTCGTGACAGCAAGGATGGCGCGGTGATGATTTGGGTTCCGCCTCTCGGTCTCACCGGGCAGAGCGCGTTCGGTAAACGCAGAGTGCTCGGCGTTGTCGAGCACCAGTTGATACTTCGAGCCTGGCGGCAATTCGGGAAAGACGATGAGCCGAGTCTTTGCATCGGCGCCGCTGATCGGGTTGGAGTCTTTGGTCCCGGTCAGCAGCATCCAAGGAATCTTCACGCTGCCGAAGGCTTGTTTCGTGTTGCCGTTGGCGGGTCCGCTGGGGCTCATGATGACTGCCGCTTGAATGCGGTCGTCCGTGAATCCCTTTCCAAGCGGAGGCTTCTGACCACTGACCGCTTGCGTCGTGACTGCGCCAAACGAGTGCCCCGACATACCGACACGTGTCAGATCGAACCGTCCGGCGAAAAGGTGTGCGGAGTCTTTGTTCCAGACTTCCAGTTGATCCAGAACCACAGGCACGTCCTGCACGCGCAGGAGAAACTCCTTCAGCCCGGCCGCCTGCTTCAAGGCCGCCATGCGTTCGCTGACCGGCAAGTCCTTCCAGACGCTGTCATCGCTCCCCGGATGTTGCACAAAGACGGCTACATATCCACGCGACGCCCAATGCTTGCCGAGAAACGCGGAGCCTTCTCGGTTGCCACCAAGTCCGTGGCTAAAGAGCACAACTGACGCCGCCTGCTTGTTCTCAGGTAGATAGACACGGATCGGAATCTCACGCGAGCGCTTCGTGTCTTTGATCATTGAATCCGATTGTTCAGGTTTTACTTTGTCCGTGAGCAGTGGATCATAGTCGGCTTGCAAGAAATGTGCCGATACCAGAATCAATAACGCTAGCGCAAATGTTCGAGTCATTGCGTATCCTCAAAAAATGGTGACTGTGTAATCGGTTTCGGATTGGAATTGTGGCTTTTCCGACGATGAATGCGGGCAAGCGACTTTCGATGCGTGTGGTAAGTTGTGTGGCTTCCGGCTTGCAGTTTAGCAGTTTCGTCCACGCCTGCACCATTATCGTCCTAGCTCCGTTAGCGGCGATTCGTTCACCATACGACCATAACCAGCCTTCTCGAGCGCTGGATAGAAAAGCCTGCTCCATTCTGGAACTTGAGCCGAAGGCGTTTGCGTTAGCAGGACGCCTACGACGCCAGTTTGAAAATCCGTCCAAGCCATTGTCCCAAAGGCACCGCCGCCTGCTGCGGACGCGCGAAAAACCTTTTCAAGTCCTGATTTCAACGATACTGTCCTTGACTTAATTGGGGAACAAGATGTATATTCATTGTATCTACAAATCTCAAGGAGCTAATTCATGTCTAGAGTACAAAAATGGGGCAATAGCTTGGCGATTCGAATTCCCCAGGCGCTCGCGGGACAATTGGATGTCTGTGAAGGAACGACCGTGGAATTGCACGTGCGAAAGGGAGAATTGGTAATCCGTCCGGCCACTTCAAAAAAACTCAGCCTGGGCGAGCTACTTAAGAATTGCAAACCCTGCCAATTGCACGGTGAAATCGATTTCGGATCGGATGTCGGACGTGAGGTGCTTGATTGAATCGGAAATCCATCTCCTATGTTCCCGACCGAGGCGATTGGGTCTGGATTTCGCTCAGTCCCACATCGGGTCACGAACAAGCAGGTAGGCGCCCAGCGTTGGTCGTCAGTCCCAAGAGCTACAATCGGAAAACGGGGTTGTGCATCCTGTGCCCAGCTACTCGACAAGCGAAGGGCTACGCTTTCGAAGTAGAAATCGCAAACAAAGACGGAACATCCAGTGTGGTGCTTGCAGACCATTTGCGAAACGTCGATTGGAGGGCTCGAAACATTGAATTGATTCATCGTGTTTCCATCACTGAATTATCTGAAGTTGTGGCAAGGGTCGAAGCACTGCTCGTCCATCCCGACACATAAGGACTACCAACAATAGTTACCGAGCTGCCGCTGGCAAGCATTTGGACTTTGTCCTTCGAACTGCCATTGTCATACCGTTTGAAGATGATCTTGCCATCGAACATGACGAAACAAGTCTGGCCACGATTCGATTTGCTGTAGATTATCATTCCAACTTTTTTTCAGTCATGGCTATTGGTTACGGTTCCGAAAATTCTTCAGTCGTTCGGCTTCATCGAGTGAGATCGAGCCATCCTTGTTGGCGTCGAGCCGCATCAGGAGCTGTCTTTGAGCTTCAGGAATTTCGTCGCCGGTCAGCTTGCCATCGCCATTGCGGTCCATACGTTTA
>JANMLD010000384.1:0-66270 GCA_031372345.1 Pirellula sp. | reverse complement strand
GAATGATCATGTTTGATGTCCCTTGGGTTTGGGGTTGGAAAATTGAGACTGACTTTTGCGAGTCAGCATCTCGGGTCTGAGTCGCCAGATTTTACTCGAACGGCTCCCGCCCCAAACCCAGGACTTACATAGATTCTTTCTTGAGCGGAGCAAGTTTTGGGTCCTGAGCGATGCGGCCGAGCAACTCGGTTTCCTCCCGTTTTTTGGAGGCGGTGAAACTTGGCTCCTGAATGCCACCGAGCATGCCCGTGTACGCCTTGCGAGAGTTTTGGATGCCAAAAAGGTCGTCGCGGGAACGTCGTTGTTGCTCTGGACCAGCCAAAGCGTACTGCTGCATGAGAACCTCCTTACGCCGCAACGTGTTCATGGTGCGAGGCATTGCGACGTCCCGTTGATATTCGATGGCGTCGTGCGTCAGGATGCGTCGTGTTCGACCAGGATTGCCTGAGACGAAAACCAAGTCTTGTTCTTTTGCCCCATTGGGGTCCATCTTGAGAAAATGTTCGATTTTTGCTGGCTTGCCATTCTCGTAAACTCGGAACAACGTCACATCGAGACAATACCGAGGGTATTCGAAGTTGTCGGCGTCTCCACCGAAGAATGCCGAGCCAGCTTCTGGGGCCCAAACTAGCCGTACGTCGGTGTATTTTTTGTAACGATACAGATGGTATCGACCTCCACCGTAAAGCGTGACCACATCGCTGCGCAGACCGGTCGCATCGAGCGACTCTTTTTCGATCGCGGCCATTTTGGCTTGCCTAGCTTTGCCAGCTTCCTGAGGCGTCATGGTGTCCTTGATGGCGGTATTGACAACCGCGGTCACATCCTCAATCGAAATGAGCTGATTGAGTTCCAAATCGGGTGTTTTGATTTCGTCCGCCAGCGTGGCAGCCAGGAAGCCATCTTCGTTGTAATTGTGCTCCGCAGTGGAAAGTTTGAAAAGGGTGTCCGATGCGACGTGATGGTTGGTCAACACCAGCCCCTGGGATGAAACGAACGAGGCAGATCCACCTGAATTGAAGCGGACGCTCGAGAGCATGACGTGATCCAGCCATTGCTGGGTCGGCTCAAAATTGTGCGCGCTCTTGAGCTGGGCTTTTGGAACGGCGTTGAAAAGCCACATGCCTTCATCAGCCCGACTTTCAGCGGGCTGAAATCCCGTAGACAAAAGTCCAATCGCTACGAAGCTTGGCCACAATTTTTTGAGTTTTGCGTTCACAGTCGGAGGTCCAATATATTGAGAATGAGATGGGATCACCTTCGGTATCGAAGTATACCAGATGTCGGTAGCCAGGGAATCGAGGGGAAGTTGGATGATTTGAATGCATTTGCGAAAGTCATGCTGGCTTGACTGTCATGTAGCCATCAAAAGCTGTTTCCTCTATAACAGTGTGGCAAACAGTGTAGCACGGCACTCCGTGCCGTGATCCTCGATGCGGATTCTCGACGCGGATTGTCGAGCTTCACATGAGCGAAAGTTCATTTTACCCAACACACCAAACCACTATGATACCCATCGCTTTTTTGCGTCCAGTCATTGCCCTGACCACTTTTTCGCTGATTTCGGTTGGAATAACCCCCAGCTGTTGGGCCCAAAAAACACTCGGATGGAAGTTCAGAAAAAACGGTGTAACCAACGTTTTGATAGAACAAGATACCAGCATGAAAATGGAGGGGGTTGGCGGTGTGGCTTCAGCTACCAATCAAACGCAGACGATCCAAACCACGAATATCTCATGGACGGTCAAGGATGTTGCCCCGGATGGCCTCGCCTCCATCGAACAAATGATCCATCGAGTGCAACTCGACTTGAAATCCTCTGCCGGTAATTTCCTAATCGACACCAACAACAACCAGCCACTTACCGGCTTAGCAGAAACCGTGGCAAAAGGAATTCGTCCATTGGCGAACGCCCGCTTCTTGGTCAAAACAAAACCTAGTGGTGAAGTCGCGGAAGTGATAATACCCGAAGAAGTCTCCAAGAACCTGAATGAACTCAGTTCCGCGGGCTTGAAAGAGATTGCTGCCAATGGCTCCCTCAAGTTCCCAAACAAATCGATCGATGTTGGTGAGAACTGGTCGTCACAATACGAACTCGACATGCCTCCCTTCGGTAAGTTGATCGTCAGCACCACCTACCAATACTTGGGCGAAGAAAAGGTGGGCGGAAAATTGCTCGATCGCATCAAAGCGACCACGGCCGTCAAGGTGGCGGATGCCCTGAGCAATTCCGGACTCAAGTTGACGAGCCAAGAATCGAGCGGCATGATTTGGTTCGACAACACGCGTGGAAGCATCGACCACTCAGAATTCAAGCAAGAAATGACCATGACCATGAATGTCATTAAGGCTAACGCCGATCCGAAACAGCCAAACGTCGAATTAAAACAAGTCACGATGCAGACCATGAAACTAAAGTATACGCCTCAACTGTAAGCGTATAGGGAACCGAATTCTGCTATTCCTTCCTCAAACCTGTTGCAAATAAGACCATGTCGCGAGCCTTGTTAGTCATCGACGTTCAAAACGAATACTTTACCGGTGCATTGCCGATAACGCATCCTACCAACCACCTACCAAACATCCTCGAAGTGGTTGATTTGGCGAATAAACACAAAGTTCCAACGGTATTTGTCCGCCATCAAGAGAAAGAGCTGCCCATTTTCAGACATGGTTCCGAGGGTTGGCAGTTGCATCCTGAACTGGCGGATCGCCCGTCGGATCTTGTATTGGACAAGACCCTTCCTGGTTGTTTTACCAACACCCAACTGGAGCAATGGCTCAAAGCCAGAGGGATCGACACGCTAACCATCGCCGGCTACATGACCCATATCTGTTGCGATACGACTGCGAGACAGGGCATGCACATGGGTTACAAAGTGGAATTTTTGAGCGATGCAACGGGAACACTGGCACTGGATAATCAAGCGGGCAAGGTTTCGGACGAACAGCTCCATCGCTCCATCCTGTGCGCACAACAGCATTTCATTAGCGAAGTTATCGATCGCAAGACTTGGGCCAGTCGATTAACCGTCACTTCGGGCTAACTTCCTTTGAGTTTGATTTTGCCGGCACTGGGGTCATGTTGGCAAAGGGGTCGGACCATTCACCCCATTTCTCCAAATAACTGCGGTAGGCGGGATGAACATCCGCTTGGCTTTGGATCATTTGCTTGGTGGCATCGGTTAAGTGGCGCTCTTGCTCCAGCGTCAACCGCCCCATCATGACTTGAACGCGTAGGAACACAAAGTAGGTATCGAGAACATCGCAACGGCAATACTCGCTGATTTCCGCACTCTTACCGGCGGCATACAAATCCTGAACCATGCTCCCTTGAACGTCCAGTTTGCCTGGCTTATTGAGCAGACTTGCCGCCAAGTTCAGTCCACCGCGGAACCAACTGCTACCGAAATTCGTTAAAATTTCATGCAAATCAAAATGCGAATGGACGTTGTATCGATTGCGATATTGTTCAAAGGACTTGTCGTGAATATTGAACCACGACGGAACGCTGATCCCATATCGAAACGCAGCTAACTCCATTAAAGGGACGTCGAAGGACCGACCGTTGAAGGTTACCAAAGTGGGGCGGGCGTAGCGTTCCCAACCCATCCAGAAATAACGCGTGATCACAGCTGGTCGGAAGTGAGGTTCGTCCAGCGAGACGATCTCCATCAAACTAAAATCCTCCCGGATTTTGGCCGCTACGACTGCGATCGGCGTATGGTACGTGTAAGGAATGAAATCGCGACCACTTTCGATGATAAGGTCTTGTCGAAACGAATCGATGGCCTGTTTTGGACTGTACTTGCGATTCGGATACCGAGTCTTCGCAATCGCTTCGCCGTCAGCGACGCTTTCCACATCGAACAGGAGATACTTGACTTCGTTGGTGGGTACAGACATGCGACGAGGCTCGGTGAGAATTTGTAGCTTTGGTTATTTACACGTTGTTTTACCAAAGTCCAAGCTTTGATGCAGTATCCACTATGTTGAATTATCATTGCGACAAGTGTAGCACGGCTCTCCGAGCCGTGACCGCACCGCCGGCAGTATCCGCCACGTTGAATTATCGTTGCGCTAGTGTAGCACGGCTCTCCGAGCCGTGACCGCACTGCTGGCAGTATCCGCCACGTTGCATTATCGTTGCGACGGAATGGATACAAATAGAACCAGAAAGCCAACGTAAGCAATAACGGCGAATAGGATCACAATGCCAAACACCATTCCGATGATGAGTTTGATCTTGGCACCTTGAAATTTTGCGGCCACACTTCCCGGGGCGGCGTTCGGAACCATGAGAAGCGGTTGACTTTTGGCAATCGCATTCCATTGGAGTAGTCGTACTCCATACCAGACACCGATGATGAGGCTTCCAAGGGCAGAACAGAGAAGGCAAAGCAACATCGCGAGCCAGAATTGCCCTGCGTCCTTGTTGATCGCGTTAACCTTGGCAAGTAAGGCAGCGTCCACCGCCGGGGTCTCAATAGGAAACGCGGTTGGGGCATAAGGATTGCCGGAGTCTTTTGACATGCGGGGCTTTCTGTTGGGGGGGGCAAGTGGAGTTGGTTGAGTGAAGCTTGGTTGTGCTTCACTTCTCAGACGCCTCGATCAAACGAAGATGCTGCATCAAAGCAGTTTCGGTGACCAATTGCGCATTAGTGTTTACGTCAATCCTTGTGGATTGACGAAGTCTCGGTAGGCCCATGAATCGATTTCATGTTCAATAGACTTCGACCATTTTCTCGCTTCCGTAAGCCGCATGCGTCTTCGGGGGTCTAGATCTAAGCCGTAAATCGCGATGGTCGTCTGCGCTCGTGCCTGAATATCCGCCAACGCTCTTGGATTTGGGCTGATCGCTCCTGTCGTAAAGTCGAACATAAAATAGTCATGAAAGCTGTATTCGTTTGTATCAGGCGCTATCAGCTCGTCGCTCCATTTTTCGCCTTTGACGCGTTGGCAAAAATCGCAACTGTAAAACAAATTGTGCCAATTGTACGCTTCGGCGTAGAACCGGTAATCGGACTTGGGCTTGAAGTGCTCGATCGGTTCGTTGGTGGTTGCTTCAAGTGGAAACGCATCGCAAAAAGAACAGTGACATTGGTTCATTTCTCGCAGCGCAGGTAGTATCCACTCGCGGGCGCTCCGACCATCGATCTGGTACCAATTAAACTTCGCCGATGGGTTGCTTGCTCTGAGCGAAGTCCAGGCGGAATTCCATTTTGAAGCGTTTTTTTGGAGGACTTCCGGTTCGGCAGGTCTTGTTTGCTTCTTCATTTTGAAGCAATCGCCTTTTCGAGGATTTGCTTCACTTGAACCATTTCCCTCCCCATCATTTGGCTGAGCGATTGACTGCGAGAAGCAATTCTCGACGCAAGCGATTGCAGTTCATCCATGCCTCGTTCTTCCAAAAGGACCGCTTGCCTCAAATTGCGAAATTCTGCAAGCATGGTCTCGGTTTCTGGATCGTACCACGTTTTCAATCCCAGCGCGTCTTCAACTGCATCTACCCATGTATCACCCTTGCTGCACTCCATCGGTTCTGAAACTGAGATCTTGCCTTCTTTTTCTGTGAGAACATGAACGTATCCGCTATTCACACTAGAAATGACAAATGGCGAATGCGTTACGACGAACATTTGTGAATTTGGCAGCAATTGTTGAGCGGCCGGTATCAGCCGCTGTTGCCATGCCGGATGCAAATGCGTTTCAGGTTCGTCCATAAGGATCACGATGGGAATATCGAGCGGATTCTCATGTTCAGGAAAATCCACGGCCATGCGAGAGGCGCATGACACCAAAAATCCAATGATGGATCGTAAACCGTCCGGCAAAACACCAAAACCCATTCGATCGTTTCCCCAACGCACCCGAATCCGCAATTCAGGGTGTGGAACTACTTCGAACGAGAATGGCTTGCCCGAAACAGTAGAGACCGCAGCTTCTAAACGCGACATGATCTGCGTGAATCGCGAATGTGGATTTGCGTCATCGTTGGGCTTGCTTAGGTACTCCATGGCTGAGGCCATTTTTAGATTGGTCATGGCTTGAAGAATAAACTCCGACTGGTCCGCTCTGTCAAAGTCCAAGTTGCTGACGAGATCACTTACTGGAAGTGTCTTCATAGGCACAACCTTCGAGTCGTTTACTTTTGTGGTACCACGAAAGGCTAGTGCTGATGAGAGCTCGTTTTCAGCGGTTAGGGATTTGCGAAATTCTGGGAAGTTTAAAATTCGTGAAAAACCCGGAGAAATCTGCGCCGCTGGGTTACCACTGCTGAGATTACCGTTTGCAGTTCCTGTTTTCATCGTAAAAGAACTAATACCTTGTTTACCCTGCCAATAAAAGAAATCCTGCTTGAGCGTTTCGACCGAGGCACCAAACTCAATCTTCGTTTCTGAAGTCCTGTTCCTTAAGTTTATTGGATTTCCAAGCACACATGCGAGCGCGCAAAGGAGACGTGTCTTTCCGGTTCCATTTTGTCCGGTAATGATCTGCACTTCACCAATACGTTCCTCTTTCTTTTTGGGGAACACCAAGGTTACATCTTCGAAGGGAGGCAGATGCTTGAGTCGAATTGCTGAAATTCGCATGGTACTACTTTAAGGACGGGTGTGTGCCTGAATCGAGAACGCAAGGCGCAGCGTCTTCCAACTCAGCCACGAATTGGATGCCGTTATCCTATATGAAAGTACACTGGAATTCTATCGCCGGTTCGAAAACCAACATTCTACCAAATCGGCACGAGAGTCAGGTGGACTCAAGTCGCAGCTGGCTTTGCAAACGTCAGCTCGGATGCTGACAGCATCCGCCACGTTGGAACCTACGATTTACGGTAGAGCTCTATCTCGTATGGGCCGAGGAACATGAGCATGAGGGCACCCTCACCAGCATAGTGCCTAAACACCTCTTGCAAGAAATGATGCTCACCCGGCCACGGGTAAGCAAACACCAATGCGTAGTCGTCCAGTTCCAAATCATGTTGTTCGTATGCGTTCGCCACTTGATGAAACAGCGAAGCATGGTCCGATTGAGAACCAGCAAGTCGCTCACTCCCGCGTGGGAGAAAGTTACCATGCAAGATCTCACCCTTCAGGTGATTCCGAGCCAAAAAACGGTTGGCTTGATCGACTAGAAACGATTCGGCTTCAATCCCGATCGCCTCCCAACCCAGTTGCGATGCCAGACCCGTCACAATTCCAAATCCACACCCCCATTCGCAAAACGTGTTGCCTTTGGCGATTTTGCTTGCGGTGAGTTTTGACAAAGCCCGCCAAACATCGCGGAAATCGCAAGCAACGTATTGCTCAATCGGCTTCTTGGTCCATTGATCCCAATAGGCTTGCAAAACTCGATCCGCATCGATCAAAATCTGTTCGGTGGCTGCTGGAATTTCAGCCGCATCGTCCCAGTCAAAATCAATCCGTTCCAGTGCCGGTAAATGGGGATTTTTTGGTCGTTTCATGTCGTCTAGAGTGCTTCTAAAAACTGCTTGCCCGCGTCCCAAAACTCCTCAGGCCATGGATCGTTGTGATGAAGACCGCGGATCGTTAGCAGTTCTTTTCGCTGGGTCGTGCAAGCGTCAAAGAGCTTCTTGCCAAAACGATACGGGACCACTTCATCCACGTCGCCGTGCATCTGAAGCAGCGGACCGCTGTAGTTCGGGATCTTTTCGATCGATCGCAATTGGTTGCGCATCAGCAGTCGAATCGGAAAAACAAAGAATTGATTGGCCGCCACATCGACCGCAGAGGAAAAAGTCCGATCCAGGATCATTCCGTCGACCTTGGTTTTGGTAGCGATCTCCACCGCAAGTGCACCTCCGAGGGATCGCCCCAATGCGACGAGCTGATGACCGCGAAACTGCGGACTGGACTCGATCCATTTTGCAACGGCCACAGAATCCGCCAAGATTTCGACTTCGTTTGCCAGTCCGCCCGTTTTTCCGTAGCCGTGGAAGTCGAATGCTACGACATTGACATTCCACCGATCACGAATCGTTGCGAGCTCTCCACCCAAGACACCCAGCGTCTCTCCATTTCCATGACAAAAGACGAGCGTCCTCTTGGAGTTGGCTTTCGCAAAAAACCAAACGTGAATTTTCGTTTTGTCAGGGCTCTCGACATAGAATTCTTCGGCACCGAAACTCTCTGCTTGCCAAAAACCGTATTCCACCGGTGGTGCTGGAAACAGGATGGTACGTTCAAGAAACATCAGCACAACGAGCGCCCCCAGATAAGTGATGAATGCCACCGTCGCAAGCCGCTTCGCTGAATTGCGAGGGCGGTGCACTTTTGGTTTTGCATGGTTCATATCATGTACGACCAATCGGTGCGTTGTTCGCGAGCGATCGCGAGATTCGGGCAGTGTTGGCAACGACTGTTTGCCAGCAGCGAGTAGCCTTTCTTCATGGCTGTCACGGTACTTGCCCATATCTCCGATTCTTCGCGAAAGACATTCTCTGGACCTACAAGCTGCGTGATGCCGACGTTGGTGAGTGTTTGGGCCATCGCCTCTTTGATGCCCGAGATCATGATGACGACCTTGCGCTCGTGCATTTTTTCGATAAACCGCTGCAGAACGTCCATGCAGACCGCATCGGGATTGTTGACTCGCTTGAGCCGGAGGACGATTACCTTGAGACTCTCGGGCGCTTCCTCGCGAATGGTATCCAGTTGCCTCTCCAATTCCGGGGCGCAACCGAAGAACATTTCCCCCTCGAAATTGAAAACACGAATGTACGAGCATCGTATGTCGGACGAGACGACTTCGCGGATCACCCGATCACTGGTGACCGTCAGCTCGTTCATTTTGATTTGCGCTGCGCGTGGAACATAAAACGCAAATGAAAGAAACACGCCGATCAAAATACAGAATTCAATCGAAATGAGAATCGATGACAAGGCAGTCGCAATGAGAATCCAACGATCAAACTTGGTCGCTCGCAAGTGGTAGCTCAGAGTTTTCAGTTCGTTCATCCGAGAAGCCGTCAGGATAAGTACGCTAGCCAAGGCAGCTTTCGGGATGTACTGTGCGTAACGTGACAAGACCAAAACGGTAACGGCCACTCCTATCGCGCTGATCACCCCAGACCATTGCGTGGCGGCGCCGGCGGAATGATTGATGTAGGAACGAGTTAGCGACCCCGAACCTGGGAAACAGCGAAAAAAGCTACCTGCCATGTTGGCGAGTCCCTCGCTCAGGCACTGCTGGTTCATATCCAGCTTTTGCCCGGTTTTAGAAGCGATCGATTTGGCCATCGCCATCGCCTCCAAAAGCCCGAGAAAGGCAATCGCTGCGGCGCTACTAGAGAGGTTCCTGGCTAGATTCCAATCGATCGTTGGGCGTTCAAACGCTGGGAGAGAGTTAGGTATGGCGGGTTGCAGCAAAACCCCCGATTGTTTATTGGGATCCATCGCGACGAGCACCAACGCGGAGAGGGTAATCGCAAGCAACAATTCTGGCAGCCCAAGTCTAAATCGCTTGTTCAGTTGACGAATTGACATGGCTGTGGCTATGGTCAATATCGCGATTCCAACGGTCGGCCAATGAATTGCGCCACCTTGGGTCATGTCGCTCCAAAAGCGGACCAAAAAATGGTCCGACTTTTCCGCTTTCCCTTTGAATTGAAACACATTTTTTAGTTGGTCTAAGAACAGGAGAACGGACGCTCCAAGCGTAAAACCAACGATGACAGAATGGGAGATAAAGCGTGATAAATCTCCGAATCGAAGAAGTGCAATCGCTGTCTGAATCAATCCAATGAAAAACGCCATCATAATGGCGGCGGAAACGCGTTGGTCCTCTGGAATGACCGACAGCGCGCTGAACATGGCGATCGAAATCGCATTGGTTGGCCCGTTGATTAACTGTTTCGAAGAGTCCAGCAGCGCTCCGACTGCGGTCATAATGATGGCAGTGTAAAGCCCCATTTCCACTGGCATTCCAAAGATGCTCGCATAAGCCATGGCTTGCGGGACGGCCACTGCCGCGACCGTTAAGCCTGCAAACACATCCCGTTTGAAATGCCCAAGACTATAGGTACGCAGCGAATCAATCGCAGGAACATATCGGTATATCGCGCTGGCGAGCGGTGAAGGCATTCGATTGGAAATCTGGTAAACGGTCTAGGTCGGAGGACGTCAGAGACAGCGTGGAAAAACGGTTGATATCGGCCAATAGTGTAGTGGTTTCTCGGCAAAACGGTTTGGTTGGGATTCGGGGAGCCCGAGAGTGAGCTCATTATGAGCCAATTGTCTTCGATTTGAACGCGGGATCATGCCCTTGCTCCACGCCAGGGGTTATGAACATCTATCTAAGCTACCCTCCCTCTCTGGAGATCGTCTGGTTTAAGGTCTTGTATTTGCTCGCATTTCCGGGAGGGCGAGGCTCCTGCCGAGCTATTGCGTCATGGCTCCGCAGGAGCGTCGCCCTCCCGACCAACGAATTTGCAGGGTCGTAAAACGGACGATCTCTCTGGGAGGGTCGGCCGTAAGGCCGGGGGACGCCGGGGGAGGGTGAGCCGATTTAACCAATGCCTCTCGCAATTAATCGCCGTTGGTTCAGCAAGAGCCCCACCCGCCTCTCCCTCCCAAACAAGCAAATGACATTACAAAATGGGATGACTTTGGCACGGTATTTGTACTCCATCGTAATTGCACGCGTGAGAAACGAGATTTATGCAGTCAATACCGCGTTGCTGGCTGCATTTGCGAAAGTCTTTCTAAGGGATAGATGTATTATGACTGCGAAATGGATCAGAAATATCGGTGTTGGTGCTCTTGCAACAGTGGCTTGCCTAGCGGGTGCTAACTCTGTTCAGGCCGACGGCTACAACGGCGGGAACCACTATGGATGCTCGCCGCATCTTGGTTATTCGAACTACGGTTATCGACCTGTCGTGATACAACAGTATTACGGAACCAATTTCGGCGTAGGTGGGTATGCTCGGAACTACGGATACTCGAGTAACTATGGCGGATATTCAAGTAACTATGGCGGATACAACAATTTCATGGGTGGCTATGGCGTTGGAGGGTATCCGACCGGCAGTTCCTACGGCGGTGGAGGTTTCCCGCGTGGCGCTTCCTACGGCGGCGGCAATGGCGCATTTCCTCGCGGCGGATCGTATGGCGGTGGTGGCTTCTCCTTAAACAACGGACGCTAGTGCTTGAAGTGTCGCTGACCAGTAAAGATCATAGGTATGCGATGTTCGTTGCAGGCTGCAATGACCTCGTCGTCTTTCCGCGAGCCGCCTGGTTGAATGATCGCGATGATTCCGGCTTTGGCCGCTCGGTGAATCGAATCTGCAAAAGGAAAGAAAGCGTCAGACGCGAGAATACTCCCCTGGGAACGGTCGCCTGCTTTTTCTATTGCGATCTCAACACTGTCGACACGGCTCATTTGGCCAGCTCCAACGCCGACCAAGGCCGCGTCACGCGCCAGAATAATCGCGTTGCTTTTAACGTGTCTAACCATCTCCCAGCCAAACGCGATGTCATCCCAAAGTTCTTCGGCGACGGCTACCTCAGTCACCGTCTTCCAATTCAGACTTGTCGGTGGTTGGTTGTCCGATTGCTGTGCCAAAACGCCACCGCTGATGAATCGATAATTCAATTCCACGGGTTGATTGCCAAGCAAACCGGTCTGCATCAAGCGTACGTTTTCCCGCCACTTGGGCTTCGTTTGCAATACCGAAACGGCTTCCTGAGAAAATTCTGGGGCAACGATCGCTTCGATAAACAATCCAGGCTGGCAAAGTACTTCTGCCGTTTCGACATCCACCAACGTGTTGAAACCGATCACGCCACCGAAAGCACTCTGCGGATCGCCCTCAAGTGCCTTTCGACAAGCAAACGAAAGCTTGTGTGCGGATGCTCCTCCGCATGGGTTGTTGTGCTTGATGACCACCGCCGATGGTTTGGCAAAGCAGCGCACAATCGACAGGGCGTTGTCCAAGTCGAGAAGATTGTTGTACGAGAGCTCCTTGCCGTTTAGCTGCTTCGCATCCGTCAACGTCGCACTCGGACTGCCAGGCAGCCGATACAAGGCTGCGCTCTGATGCGGGTTTTCACCGTACCTCAAACCGCTCTGAAGCGTCATCGAAATCGTTACGCTGCTCGGCATGGCCATCGTCGGTACTGGCTGATTTCCTAACGACGCTCGCGACAAGTAATCCGCAATGGCCGAATCGTATCTGGATGTCTCTGCGAAGCACTCTGCAGCCAACCGCAGTCGAAGCCCATCGCTGGTACCTCCGTTGCTCTGCAGCTCCTGGCTGATCGCGTCATATTGGCCAGGAGACGTTGCAACCGTGACAAACGCATGGTTCTTGGCTGCAGCTCGAATAAGACTTGGCCCGCCAATATCAATTTGCTCAATGGCTTCGGGAAACGTCACACTAGGCTTTTGAATCGTAGACTCAAACGGATACAAATTGACTACGACAAGATCGAATTCCAGGATTTTATGCGCACGCAACGATTCTTTGTCTTCCTCAACATTCCGACGAGCTAAGATGCCGCCAAAGATCTTTGGATGCAAGGTTTTGACTCGACCGTCCATGACCTCAGGAAATCCAGTGTAGGATGCCACCTCAATGGCTTGGATTCCGTTCTCGAGCAGATGTTTTCGAGTTCCGCCCGTGCTGTAAATTTCAACACCTTTTGCCGAAAGAACCTTGGCAAAACCCACCAAGCCCGTTTTGTCGCTGACACTGATCAACGCTCGCTGGATAGACGAAAAACTACTCACGGATGGTGACTTCAGAACTGTAAGAGACTTGACAAAGGGAACTAGATCGCTAGCGACGCCCACGCCCTTCGTAAACTCAGGGACATGCCACACGTAAGCTCAGTGACCGCCGCACGTAAATGCCAGGGCGCTAGGGATCAATCGTCATATAATCCCCGAACAAGCTTAAAATCGCAAGCCTGGATTCCACCTGGAAGTTGCTCAGGAAAGCCCAAAACCTAACGCATTTGTTAATAATTCGATTTCCGATTCAGTCGCGGACAACGGTGGAATGATTGGGATCACATTCCCGATCGGACGCAACCAAACTCCCTTTTTAAGAACCTGACTGCACACTTGACCAGCTCTTTGCATTTGCCAGGGAATTGGTGTTTTCCGTACTTTGTCGGAAACCAACTCGATTGCTGCAATCATGCCAACCTGCCGAATGTCACCAACTTCGGGATGCGATCGCAATGCATTTAGACCGTTTCGCAGCAACTCCGCTTTCGCTGGCAGCGTTTCCAGAGTCCGTTCCATGTCAAAAACGTCCAACGTTGCGTGCGCCGCGGCAGCTGCAAGCGGGTTTCCACCGTAGGTATGCCCGTGGAGGAAACTTCGGGACTCCTCATGACTTCCCAGGAATGCTTGCCAAATCCGGTGCGATGTCAACGTAGCGCTCATCGGCAAATAGCCCCCTGTAAGTCCCTTGCCAATGCACAGAAAATCAGGTTCTACGGATTCGTGGTCGCACGCAAACAGCTTGCCAGTTCGACCCATGCCAACCGCAATTTCGTCTGCGATCAGCAGGCAACCGAATTCCATACAGAGCTTGGCTAATCCGCCCAAAAAACCTGGTGGATGCACCACCATTCCTGCCGCACCTTGAATCAACGGCTCAACAATCACAGCGATGATGTCTTCGGCATGCCGCTCAAGAATGCGTCGATACTCCCTTAAGTAATAATCTACGGCTTGTCCTAGTTCGATGCCCTCTGGCAATCGGTAGCTGTCTGGGCAAGGTCCACGCAAAACCGGAAACAACAACGGTTCAAACATCGCGTGAAAGCGAGATACTCCACCGACACTCACTGTTCCAAGCGTATCGCCATGATAGGCCGACCCAAGCGCCAGAAACGTAGTTCGCTTGGGCTCTGGCATTGGGCATTGACGCCAATATTGAAACGCCAGTTTCATGGCGACTTCAACCGCCGAAGCACCATCGCTCGAAAAGAACACGTGTTCCAAACCGCCTGGCGCACAATCCACCAAACGTTTTGCAAGGCTTATAGTCGTAGGATGGCTCATGCCTAGGTTGGTTACGTGCGCGACGCGATCCAACTGATCGCGAATCGATCGGTCTATGTGCGGATGACGGTGGCCGTGGATATTGCACCATAGGGAACTCGCGCCATCAAAATACCGCTGGCCATCGATATCGGTTAGCCAACATCCCTCGGCTGAGTCGATGATCAATCCGTCGTAGCTCGACATCTGTGAGAAGGCGTGCCATACCACCTTCCGATCAAGCTCTCGCAACTCTGCCGCGTCTAAAGGTCTACTCATCGTTCAAAGTCTACTCATCATTGATCTCGATTTGGATCTCATCCGCTACGACAAACACCGCGAAGATGTCGGCTTTGATCTTTGGATTGTCGAGCCAACCGCCATCGACCAGCGAAAATCGCCAAGCATGCCAGGGGCAAACTACGGTTCCATTGTCGATACAGCCACCCGCAAGCGATGCCCCCATATGCGGACAGAAATCATCCATCGCATGAAACGTTCCCTTCTCATTGAAGATGGCGATGATTCGGTCGCCGACTGGGAACGTACGGGACTCGTTTAACGGGATATCGGATGTCTTGGCTACGGTGATCCGTTTAGCCATGTTGAATCAGCTCCAACCTCAGGAAATTCAGTCCTGCCTTGGCGAGCCGATGGTACAGCACGTCAGGATGAGCTCCGAGCGAGACCGTCGTATGCTTCGTCTCCTTCCCTCTTCTGGCCAATGAAAACGAAAAGTCAGAGCTTGGTAGAGATTTCGACGAGGATACGGCTTCCGACGTTGGATAGACCCCGGCAGCTAAACAAAGGTCAAGATCGTGTTCTCGACGAAACCGCTCGGCTGCCTCAGCCAGCCCAACTGCAATCAAGGCGTTGGGGTCTTCAGCGTCTCCGCCTTCACTAGAGGCTCGGCGTAGTTCGCTGCATGAATTCAATGCATCGAGCGATGGAAACCAGCTAGCCGCTTGTAGCCCTTTCAACTCCAACTGAGATAACTTCGCAAGGCTATGTTGAATCCAGGCTCCAGACCCAACTTCCAAAACACCGAGCGATACTCCCTTGTCTATCATCAAACGATGCGTGGCCTCGTGGATGTCGATTTCACCCTCACCAAAAACCAGGAATCCAAGCTGGCTATGAATCTCAGCCACAGTCGGTTGAATCTTTTCTTGAAACTCTATTTCATTTGAACAAAGGGCCGCAATCCGCAAAGTGATGGTGGCTTGAGAGACCGTGATCCCAACAACCGGGTCTCGATCACGATGAATCAAGTCAGGTAGCCTTTTTTCGACATCGCTTTCGCCAATCCCGAACACCTTGATGCAATGAAAGTACCATCGCTTGGCCCCAACCCCCATCTCCTGTATGAGTCTTGGTTCGACGGTCGCCGTGAACATTTGCATCATTTCCGCTGGCACACCAGGCAGCGAAAAGATACGACATTGAGCCGAACTCGAAATGCTCCCGACGTTATTCGTGACACTGAGATCGATGCCTGGGGCTGTACCGTGCGGATTGTCGATGATGCGAGACCCGATTGGAAAGAGTGCCTGACTGCGATTGCGTTCCGGCATCGGGCGTTTTCGACGCGCAAACAACGACTCGATATGTTGGAGCGCCTCAGGCCTGATCTCCAACGGTGCTTGAAAAGCATCGGCTAAGGCTTCGCGAGTCAGGTCGTCCGCGGTCGGACCAAGGCCGCCGGTGGCGATCACGATGTCGACGCGGCGGGTTGCCGTTCGAAAGGCGTCAACGTTGTCTGACATAGAGTCGCCGACCGTTGTGTGGAACGCGGTCTTAACACCAAGATTACCAAGCCGTTCGCTTAACCATCGGCTATTCGTGTCGAGCCGTTGACCGCTGGTCAGCTCGTCGCCAATGGAAATAATTTCTGCTCGCAAGGACATGTTAATAATCAATCGCCGAATCGCCGCCCTGTCCATCTTGCTGCTTGCGAACTTCCTCCATCGTCAAGGCGATGACACTTACATACCGACGAATGGCCTCGCCATAGTTCTTGGAATGCTCCGCCGCCTTGGCAACCCTCATGTCCTCCTCGATTTGCGAGGATCTGATTTTCCAATCATTTTCACTGATCCAATCATTGAGTTCGCTAATGACTTGGGTGAGGTTGGCGGTGAAGGAAGCGTCTGGTTTGCAAATGGCTTTTCGGTACGGGCCACGACCATACTGACCGGTAACTTCATTGTTGACACGTTGGCCCTGATACTTAAACCAGCCCGTCGCAAAGGCAACCGCGGCCGCACCTGCCGCCAAAAGGGCAACTGGAAATTGATTCAGCAACAAGAGCACGACGCAGCATAGCAACCCGATGGCGGTTGCTATCCCAAACGCCACTGGGAATTGCGGAGCCACCGCCGACGGATTCGTGTCCATCGCCGCACCGCTTCGCATCAGTCCATCGTTCTTGACTTCGCCAACGACTACGGTGATGTTATCTGGCCCACCTCTCAAGTTAGCCAAGTCGATCATGGCATTGACGGCAGAATGTATGTCGACGACCTGAAGCAGTACGCCCATCTCTTCGTCGGTCAGTTGACCGCTAAGTCCGTCGCTGCAAATCAAAAACTTGTCGCCAACTCGCAGCGGAAAAGGGCCTTCTAAATCGACGGCGACCGTTCCGTTTGGGCCTAACGACCGTGTTATAACGTTCTTTGGAATGGCATTGCTCCGCAGCGCCTCCTCACTGACTTCGCCCGAGGCTCGCATTTCCCAAACGAGCGAGTGGTCAAACGTCAATTGCTCAAACAGATTGCCTCTCAAACGATAGACTCGGCTATCCCCCACATGAGCGACCACGGCACCCTCAGGCAAAATCGCCAAGGCACAGGTTGTCGTTCCCATGCTCCGGAATTCAGGGTTGGCCTGACCGCGTCGGAAAATCTCACTGTTGGTTTCGATCAACGAACGCTGCAGCGCTTCCGATGGAACTCCCTTGAGCAATTTGCCATAGTGGTGCGGAATCAATTCAACCGACAAACGACTGGCCAATTCTCCAGCTGCATGCGCACCCATCCCATCCGCCACAATTAGTAGATGACCGGATTTCTGCCAAGCGGATTCGTCCTCGGCCATGACGATCGCAAAACTATCTTGATTATTCCGTCGGCGCATCCCAACGTGCGTTGCCGAAGCAACGACAAAGGATTCTTGCCAAGACGGCTGCGGAGTTGAAGATGGCTGAGGCAAGATATTCCAAATCTACAAACGGCAAGAGCTAGCCCGAGGTAGGGGACGAACGGGTGAGATACATGATACCACGAGCCTCGTAAAGCTTCGATTCCCGATTGGTTCCGATTTTGAAAATCATCTCGATTCCACCGTTCCTTGGCCGCAGACCCGACTCAGGTTATGCAAGATGATCCCAGCCGCCACACTTACGTTGAGGGAGTCCGTACCCAGGGCCATGTCAATCCGGACGCCTCGGAACGCCGCATTTTGAATCGCCAAAGGCAATCCATGAGCTTCGTTGCCAAAAACGACCAGTGCAGGGCCATTGCGTCGAAAGCCGCTCAACTCCTCACTGGACTTGGATAAACACGCTGCGACCGACTCCATTCCTATGGAGCGGCAATATTCCAACGCAGACACGGGTTCCGGCACATCAAATAATCGCAGCTTGAAGGCGTTTCCCATAGAAACACGCAGCACACGACGCGCAAACGGATCCACACATTCCGGACCGATCAAAACGTCTGAAATCCCCAACGCAGCACACGTTCGAAATATCGAACCCATGTTTTCCGGATCCTGCAGCCCGACCAACATCACCCCCACCCATCTAGAGGAAAGTTCAAAGGATTCCCGATCCAAAGTTTGATACTTCGGCCGAATTCCGCACGCAAGGTAGCCGCGATGGAAGGCAAACCCAATCAACTCCGAAACTTGATCACCCGGAATCGCGAAAAGGTCCACTTCGGACGGCAGCCAACCCATGGCCTCGTCCAGATACTTGTCATCGATCAAAAACGAATCAATGGTAAGGCCACTGGCCACCAATCGCTGCACCAACGGCTTGCTCTCCGCGATAAACCGCCCGCTCACCCGTGTGAGGTTCGTGGTGCGCAAATGTCGATACGAATCAAGCCGACTCGAACTGAGATCGGATAAGCGATGAACTGGCATTTACTTTATCCTGCGCACATTCACGCGTTGCGATCCCGATGCCCATTCGTTCTTCCCGTAAACGAATGCTCGGACAATGCACTTTCCACGACAATTCGAGGGCACGGGCAATTCCAATGAGAATTCCCCCGAGGGTATTTCTTTCTCCAACTTCACTAACACGAGATCGCTGGCCCTTGCATAATTGTCTTGCATGGCCTTGCGTTGCTCATCCGTTCCTTGGAAGTCGCCCACGGTGCGAATGCCTTCCGGTAGCCGGTCTCTCGACAAGACTAATTCCAATCTGAGTTTTCCCGCGTTGGGTGAGCTACCCGTTACGAACATGGGCTTCCCCGAATTTGGTTCCGCCTCGCAATGAATGGGCATCGCAACAGGATGCTTTATCCGAAGGAGCGGATCCCCAAGCAAATTCATCAATCGAACATGCTCACGACGCTCCTCGGTGAGATCATGCCCGTCGGGACTCAGGGCTGTCGCCATCTGAGTGATTAGCGTCTGCTGTTTTGCGCGAAGCCGATCCACGGTTGAAACCTGTGGTTGATCGACCTTTGCGTTGCCGCCATCTTGGATATCCACAACAGCCTCGCTCGGTTTCCAAATATTTCTCTTTGCATTCAACAGGATTCCGCCAAGCGTAGGAATTTGATCGCGAAAACAACCGTCCATCAATTCAGTCGACAACTGGCTCAAGCCATACGGCATCGTAACTCGGGAACCTGCGATTACGGCGATCGGGCCATCCTTCTTTGCAAGCAAGGTTTCTGCGAAACAGTCAACGCGTGCGTCAAAGGCGCCAGTGAAACAAGCTAACATCAAGGCGATCGGAGGCCCGTCCTGAACGTCGAATCTCGCAACATCCTCATTCAAGCAAATCGGAATCGCGTCGTTACCCACTACAAAGTCATCGAGCCGGTCGACGTTGCCATGCCCGATATAAACCCAAAATAATCCGCCGTCGTTGATCTTTCCTATAAACGAACGGGTAAGCGAAAATGGGTCCGGGCAATACGGACTAGTCAAACTGGCATAAGTCATGTTCAATTGAAAGCGATCGGGGATTCCCTCCGACAAAAGTCGTCTCGCCACACTCTCAATCGCCGTATCGGCTAGCACGCCAAATCCACCCACACCCGCTGTCGCGTGGATACAATCTCTCCATGGCCCAAAAGACTGTGACTGTTCATAGTCAATGCTCCGACGAAGCATCCTCGATAATTCATCTGCGTTCTTGGCTGGCAATCGACCAACCGCTAGATCGGGACACTCATCCCCATCCAAATCGCCATAATAAAGGTCGGTAGCCAACGTAGGCGTGGTGAATGGCCCCAACTTAACCTTCGTCTCTATCTCAAAGGTTGGCGTGATCGACAAAAACTTGCTTTTACCCAACTTCGGATCAGAAACGGTTCCAACATCCCCGCACAAGAGCACGGCCGTAACCGGCCATTTGGCTAACTGAGTTGCCCGGAAAATAGATCGTCTCAAGTCTTGTGAGGATGCTTCGGAGTCGACTTTGATAACTTGGTATTCCAGCTCCCGGTAGTTCACCCATTCTTCCAATGCGCCGCCCCAAGCTTTGGGACAGACAACGATAACCGATGAAGTAACCTCGGAAACCGCCCAATAGCCAAAAGCATTCAGCGCGATCGCAATCACCCAAATTAGACGACAATTCAACACAAATCACCCTCCCTGTCTTTCTTTTGCCGAGAGGGCGAGGCTCCTGTCGAGCCAAAGCCTCCATGGTTCGGCAGGAGCCTCACCCTCCCGAGCAATGAATTTGTTGGACAAAGTCGACGTAGACATGTTTACAGCGGTGGCCTCGCCCTGCCAAATATGACCTTCGACAATCTATTGTAACCAAAGCAGTGTTTGCGATGTAACTTCATTCTGCTTCAGGGCATGGGACAGACAATCCCCGCAAGCTAGCAAACGAGCGTTCCTACAAAAAATAGCGGTTTCAGTGTTAAACTGCGGCAACTACGCAAAGACTCCGATCGATCTGCTTTTTTCGGGAATGCCGGTTGTTCGTTGACCGATGATTGTAACTCGTAGGGAACGTGATTTGGATGTGCCGGAATTTCAACTTCGCACTCCACTCGTAACGCATGTTCATAACAAATGTCTTTTGGGTGGAGAATTCAGAATGAGCGTAAATAAGATCAAGCAGACTATCGGTCGTGCTGCAATCCTGGCAAGCATCGGCATCGGCTGCAATCAACTCCTGTCGCCGGAGCAAGCGATTGCAGGCAATTCGGACCGACAAGTACTAAAAGTGACGGACCTTCCAACCGTATCGGAGCACGGATTCTCCGACGTTCAAACTGCATCCTGCAACACCCCCAGCTCGAGTATGGCTATTGAAGCATGCGGAGTACAGCCAACCTGCTGTGAACCAGTTTGCACACCCTGGTGGGCGCATCGAACGGGTGGTTTTGGGGAAGCGCTCTATCTAACTGCCGGCAACTCAGACTTGATCTATGCGATCGAGCAAACAGGCCCTGGGCCAACGGCTTCGCCAACCGGCCCGCTTGGTATCAGCAATATCGGAGAGCACGTCGGCTATCGCTTTGGATTCTCGCTGGCTAGTTCCGATTGCAATAGCGTCTACGCTAGTTACACACGCTGGGATGGATCAACCACCAGCGTATTGAACGCAACCGGAACAAATGTACTCGCCTCCGCGGTAACGCACCCAAGCGTTGCCACATCCGGTGCGGCCAGCCTTCAGGCTGTGGCTCGCCAATCCGCTACATTCCAATTTGCAGACGTTGCCCTACGACGGGTTTATAAGGCCAGCAATTGCGGCGTGTTGAATTGGAACGCAGGCTTGCGATACGGTAATCTCGAACAAGGACTGTCCGCTGACCAAACCATATCTGTGGCAACAGGCTTGACCAACGTTCTAACCGATATCGATTTCAATGGACTCGGCGTTCTCGGCGGACTCGATGGAGAACGCTTCAGCACAGATACTGGGCTCCTCGTTTATGGGCGGGCCATGGGTAGCATGCTGGCTGGGAATTGGAAAGCCGACTATCGTCAGACCAACCAGTTTGGCGGTGGCGTGATCGCCAATCACTACGAAGATTTTCGAGTTTCGCCAGTGGTCGACACCGAACTGGGTGTTGGTTGGCAGAATTGCAGTGGTCGCTTTCGCGTCACAACCGGCTACCTGTTCAGCACTTGGTTCAACGCCGTTACCAACCGTGATTACATTCAATCGGTTCGAAATTCCAATCTGTTGAACGTCGATGACAATTTGACCTTCAGCGGTCTGACCCTTCGTGCCGACCTGCGATTCTAACGAATGGTGCAATGCCCCCGAGTTTACTCGGGGGATCGTTACCATCTCTCTAGGATGGGCCGACAGCGCGATCTAAAAGCTGGGATGAATCCCAGCACTCCAAAAATCTATCGACGCTTCTTCTTGAAGCTGTCGTTTTCTAGATCCGCTCCAAGTTGGGCAAAGAAATCATCCGTCGCACGATGCTGTACGCCTGCAGCGGCAACCAACGACGAATCTCCTTCACCTTCACCTTCACCTTCACCTGAGCCTCGCCTGCTATTCAGGTAATTGATGATCGTTAAAACATCCAACGGGCTGATCGTGCGGTCATTGTCTGGGTCCGCCTTCATCTGACCAATCGTATAGAACGTCCGTACCGGATCGTTGGATGGGAATTTAGGATAGTTGTTCAATACATTGATAACGACCAAGACATCCAGTGGGCTAATGAACCCGTCGCTGTCGACGTCCAATGGCGATGGCGTGTTGTGCAACAGATTACTTTCGGTATTTCTTTCAACCGGTGGGTCAAAGTTTCCGAAGATCGGCAAACCAAAATCGTCGCCGAACTCAGCAAACAAATCGTTCCCCAACGGATCTGGGCTATAAGAATCAAAGACTATGGCTGGATTGGGATTGGCCCGGTCTGAAACCCAGAAGAAGTACTCGCCCGAATTGCGAGGGAGAGTACCTTGACGATCTTTCACCCACAACCCGATGTCGTCGATGCCGTCCAAGTTCAAGTCACCAGCAACGGGCCGATCGGTAAATCCGCTCAGGCCGACGAAGCGTCCAACGTCGTCCGCGACTCTCCAAGTGAAGTCCGCAATCCCATCCCGGTTCGTATCGAAACTAAAGGTGTTGGTGGCGTTGTTGAAGGCCGCTAGATCATCCTGGCCATCACCGTTGAAGTCCCCTACGATCGGCAATCCGTTGAAATTCGAGGCAACACGCTCGCCCAAGTCGATCTGATTGTTTCCGTTGGTATCGAGATACCAGAACGAACCATCGAAGAGACCGATTTCATCCCCAGGATGGGCTGCACTGAAGTTGCCTGCAACTGGGATTCCATTGACCTGGTATGCGATCGGCATCAACGAACTAAAGTCAGCCACACCGTCATCGTCCGTGTCCAGAACGAAGCTGTAGGTACCAGCGAATTGACCATACGCTCCAAGCTTGTCAAAGCCACTCGCAGTTGCCGCGCCAGCGGGTGCAAAGTTGCCAGCGAAGTGCGCATCGACAAGCTGTCCGAATTGGAAGACCAAGTCGCGATTGGTCGCGTCCCGATCCTTGCCTTCCGGATCCCAAACAAAGTTGCCGTTAATGTCAACGTACACGATGCCTTCGCTCACCACGCCGACTTCAGGGCGGCTATCGACTGTAAACCGAGCCACAAAATCGGCGCCTGGCTGGCCATCGCCGGTTGGGAAGGTCGGTGTTGTAACGGGTTCCGTTGCATTGCTCTCACCATCCAGCTTATTACCGACCGGATCCACGAGCGTGTCTTTGACGGTCAGCGTGAACCGATCGTCAGGTAGCGGTGCGAAGAAGGAAAGTGCTAGACTACCCGTGGCTGGATTGCCATTTATTGCTGGATTACCGGTAAAAGTAATCGATTTAATGGCAATGATGCCGTTGTGGTCCCCCTTCAAGATGAAGTTGCCTGGCGTGACCGCCACCAAAGGGTCCAAAGCCGAGTAAAGGAAGTTTGGATCGAGGTTGCTGCGATTTGGAAGATCGCGAACGTTGATCGTCAAACTATTGATTTTTGGCGTAGGTCCTTGAAGTGCGTTGCCTGGCTTAATGCCAAACAAATTGTACGTTGGCGAACCGGTAATCTGCAGACCGTTGATCTGAGGTCCCGATGTGTCCAGGAATAAATTCAGTACGTCTGCTGTCGCATCGTTTGTTGTATTGCCTGCTACGTCTTCGCCGGTCGAATAGATAACTCGCACGCCATCCTTGGTGAAGCCAAGGGCTGGGTTGTTGAGATCCAACGGAGTGGTAAAGCTCCATTGTCCGCCAGGGAACTGATTGGTGCCATCGACAGGCGTCGCCGTCGTCAAACCGAGGAATAGGTCAGGTGTCGCTCCGGTTGACTGGAGGCCAGCTACACCATTGCTCTCGACGTACAATCGCACTATGGTATCAGCCTCAGCCCGTCCATAGAAACCGGGGCGTGTGTTACTCGTCACCCGATCTACAAAGGTGGCTGGATTGCCGACCACACCCGTATCGCTCGCGGCATTCAATCCTTGCGTCGAATCGGCAAGGCTGATCTGACCGAAGAATGCTGGTGGTATGACGGTATCGACGACAATCTCCAGGGCAACACTGCGACCACCGAAACCGGTTTGCTGAGGTGTGGCTGGATCCACCATCTGCACCCGTGCCGACAAGAAGTGCGTACCGTCGGTGAGCACAGGGGTCGTAAACTGGTATACGCCAAATTGCACGGTTTCACCCAAATCTTGAACACCGTTGTTGTTCGTGTCACCCACCAGCGTAGCAAAGCCAATCGGAGTTTGCGGCGCCGTGCCAGTCTGATTTCCAGGAAGTGGCGAGTTGCCTTCATCGAAGATCGCAATGCGATAGCCAGCCGTGCCGGCTGCCGCTTGGAACGGAATTCGAATCACTTCGTCAGGCGGTGCACCAGCAGCATTGTTACCCGGTAGATCATTAAGGAAGATGGCATCGTCGAGACGGAACACCAGGGTTGGTGTGTTGTCGCGAGTGATATTGTCGAACTGGCTTCGACCGGTATCGCTATTGGCCGGTGGAGGATCGCCAACAGGGTTATCCAGCAATTCCAAATCGTGAGGCACTGGCGGCAGTTTATTGATGATCGTTAGGCTATACCCATTGATCGCAGTTCCATTGCCAAAGACCTCCAAGAAATAGGTCTGGCCTGCGACGGCGGGTATTCGAACTCGCTCGTCATTAGTAGCATCATTCGCACCAAATCCCGCGATAATATTCCCCGCTGCGTCTCGCACATTGACATCGAGGTTCCCGTTGTTGGGCAATCCTGGTCGACCACTAGCCAACAGTCCGATCTGACGAAAATAAACTTGAAAATCGAGTGTTCCAGTCACGTCGGCCACGATGCGATAGAAGTCGCGGTCGCCCGGAACATCCTGACCATCACCGAAAGGATTCACCAGCGCACCTGGATCGATCGTTGGGTCAACATTGACCGTCTCGTTGGCTCCAATATGCGTGGCTACGAAGCGGTCATCATTAAACTCGAACGGATCGTGCTTGAACACGACCAATTGTGGCCCCGTCGCTGCATTTGGGTTCACCGCCGCCCCAGTTTCATCGACGAACTGGACTCGCTCGATGCCGCCAAATACTGTTAGCAACGGCTCTGCATTACTTGGACCAATGGTTACCGTGCCGGCGCTATCGTCTTGGCTCTTGCGATAAATCATCAAGTCGTCGACGCCATCCTCCACAACAATCAAGCGATCTTGAGTGGTATCGTCGCCGCCGATAACTGTCATTCGAAGACTGTTCAACACCGCATCCACGCCAAGTCCATCTGCCAAACGTGTTTTGATCAAGTCCGCACCTGCGCCCGCCTCGACGCGGGCCTCTTCGACAGTTCGAACACCGGCTGGCGTTAACAACAGTGTATCCGTTTCGCTAGTGCCATTGACCGTGTAGGACAGCGTCGCAGCCGCAGTTTGGTTCACATCGATGATGTCGTTGCCGGAAGTAGCTTGAATCAAAATCCTATCGAATTCGGGTGACACGAGCACAATACCGGCGGCATCGACGTCATTTCCGTTGATGTTGTCGGCACCTGGACCGCTCACGAAAGTGTCTTCACCAAGTCCACCACGGAGCGTATCGTCACCGCCACCACCCAGAATTTGATCGTCGTCAGCACCGCCGTTGATAAGTTGGCCAAATGTGCCGCCGACCAACGTATCTTTGCCGCCATTACCGTACAACGAGCCGTAGCCGCTGATGAAGTCGTCACCATCGCCGCCTACGATGGCAATGCCGCTCACCGGCGCACCGCCGACCGTCAACGCGTTCACTGGAAATTGAGTATTCAACCCATCGGACGAAACGATCACGTCGTCACCTTCCTTGCCGTCGAAGGTCAGCAAGTCGACCGGTTCCGCCGCGTCCACGTTCACGTCGTAACGCAATCCTGCGACGTTGACGTAGTCATCAAAGTTGCCTGCGATGCCGTCCAAGCCGGCGCTGGTCGCTATCGTTACACTGTCGGAGGTTGTTCGGCCATTGATCGTCACGCGATCCACCGCGCTGGCGTCGTTCGCATTCGCGCCAACACCGATATTGCCGAGTCCCAAATTAACGACTTTTACATCCGTCGGGTAAAGATCGTTCACGGTGAAAGTGTCCGCGCCGGTCAGGCCTGTCGTCGCGTTGCCGCTAACGAAATTCAATTGCGCGCGAATTTCGCCCCCCGGATTTGCGACTGAGTGGATGTTGATGTACGTATTGCCCGTGAGCAAGTCATTGATGTTGGCCACAGGGAATGTGAGTCCTGTGGCCGAATAATGAATACCGCCACCGTCTTGGAAGAATGCGCTCGATGCCAGCAGATCGAAGATGATTCCACCGTTGACTCCCACCGGTCCGACGTGAATGTGCGCGCCGACGACGTTGGCCAAGGCAATGCCTTGCACCAAGAGGTTCACATCGAACTTGCCGGTTGTGCTGTTGTAAACAAGCGACATGCTGCCCGTGGCAACACTAGCGTTCACCGGAACTTCGTTTGCACCGGACAAAGTCGTTACCGCCGCACCGTTCGTACCGAGCGTGACCGCCGTGTTGGTGTCAACTTGTTCTACATTCCCGACATCCATGATGACACCGCCGGGAGTACGGTCGAGCCTCAGTCGGTCGCCGTTGGCTGTCAACGTAAACGTGTCCGCCACAATACCGCCGACGAATTGCAACACGTCATTGCCGGTATCCCCTTCGACGATATCATTGTTGTCTCCCGGATTCCAAACAAATGTGTCCGAACCGTCTCCGCCAAAGACGCGGTCGTTGCCGGTTCCGCCGACGATCAAGTCATTCCCGTTGCCGCCATAGATGGTGTCCAAGCCGCCGCCGCCGAGCAAGGTATCGTTCCCTGCTCCGCCGTCGATCAAATCGGCCAGCGGCGTGCCGATCAGGTAGTCATCGCCTGAGCCGCCGAGGATCGTGGCGTCGATCGTGGCGGTCATGTTCACATAGTCGTTGCCTTCGCCCGCATCGACGAATTTGCGAGTTCCCGGCAAGCCGAGAGACAGCGTCACCGAGTCTTCTCCCGCCAGGGTAAGCACTGAAAGTTGAATCAGATTCACGCCCGACGTGATCGCCTTGCCGTTCATCGTGACGACGTTGGCCGTCGACGTAACGATGTCGTTGGCTGGAGTGCCGATGATTTCCAGTATGTCGTCAATCGGCGCTTCCACGTTGCCGTTCACCGTGAACGAGGCCGAGTAGCCTACCAAGTGCGTCGGCCGCACGCGGAACAAGTCCGTGCCAAAACTGTTGGTCAAGGTCACGGTGGAGAAATCGTTGTAGTCCATCGATTCGCGACCCGCGATCTGGACCAAGTCGGCCACGGTACCGGGCGAAACATCCCACGTATTGTCGCGGCCGTCGTCGCGTATCGATAAGGTGTCGGCGTCACCCCCGTTGCCGGAAACGAACAGGTGCTCGATCCCCGTGTATGGGTTGCTCACCAAGTTCACGAAGACGCCGCCGTTGCCCGACGTTGCGGCGGGAGAAATTCTGAAGGCATCAACTGTGCCACCAGCACCGTTGATCGTCAGCGAATCGCTGCCGCCCGGTCCGCCCGCGTCCACCGCGACGGACCCGACACCGGTCGCCAGCGGATTGTTGATCGTAATTGCGTCATCCCCTTCCAAACTGTCGATCCTGTAGTTTTCGATCGTGTTCGAACCCGGCGGAATCGAACCGGTAAGCAATGGCAAGTGGCTGTTGACGAAGATGCGCCCCAGCGTGGCCGAATCGCGATCGACTGAGACAAGATCGCTACCACCCGTGCCCTGCGCGACAAGCGTATCGCCCTGGGCGCCGTTCCCCGCTCCATCCACCGTGATGGAACCGGCAAGTCCCAAGTTTAGGTAGCTGATCGCCAGCGTTGTATTGACGCGGAACGTCCCTTCGTCCGGGCCGATGCCAGGCGTATGAACGATTGTGTCGCTGCCGGCAGTGCCCACAACCGCGAAGTTGTCAGCCCCACCTTGACCGCTGTAAATCAAATGTTCGACTGTCGCCGCAGTGATGACAGGACCAAGACCCCGGATGCGAGCGCCATCCTGCGTGAGTTGATCGACTGTGACACTGTCGCTGCCTGTAGATCCGGTGACGACCAGCGTATCACTGGCGGTGGGGTCGCCACCATCAATTCTGATTCCCGTCAATCCCGTCGGTGTGTTCGGATTGTTCAAGTTGACCAAATCGCTGCCATTCTCAGCATCGATGGTTAGAAGTGTTTTGTTGGTGAAGTGGATAGTTTCAAAGGCATCGATACTGACTTTTCCCCAGGCGATGCCGAACAGGTCGCTGCTTGAATAATTGATCGCATTGTCGCTGTTCAGAAGAGTACCAACAACGCCACCATTGATGATGAAACTAGCTGCTGGAACATTGCTGACCAAGGGCTCAAGTTCTTCAAAGAACACTGTTTGTGAATTGCCAATACCCGCATCGGCAATGGTGCTCACACCGGTACCAACTGTCGCACCGACAGCAACCTGCTCGCTGACCCGCGTCGGTCCGCCCGTCTGCTGCAGTGTCAGTCGATCAACGCCACGATTGAAACCCGCACCGTTGGGAATACCGGGACATGCGCCATCCCCGTTATAGCGAACGCCGTTCGATACATTTATAAGTCCATTGGTGCTATCGACAATCAAGTTATCGTTGCCACCGACCCCGAAGACATTGATGTGATCCAGGGCTGCCAAGGGAACGGAAATCTCGAGAACGCCGTTTAAAAACACGTCGACCATCAGCGGATTCGCTGCCTCGCGAACGAGCAAGAATGTATCGTCCTGATTGACCGCGTTTTCGTCGCCACACACGGTCAGAACCTGTTGTTGTTGCAAAACAATCGATGCGGTAGCAACCGTCCATGCTCCGCGACCGTACGTACCGACAGCCAAAAGATCGTCCGTCGCATTGTAAATCAAATCCTGTGCGATCGCATTTGGCAGGTTGATGCCAACATCCGTCCAGACCGGAGCATTATTGGGGTTCGAGGCGCGATACACACCACCTTGGCCGCCGACCAAGAGAACGGGCGGACTTGCACCATTGCGTACAAACTGAACCGTCCGAATGTCATTCGTGAACACCCCAAGATTTCCCGTAAGATTGGTGAAGATGGTATTCGTGCCGGTGTTGTCTGTCACCGCCTTGAACACGCTGCCGTTGCGATCCACGATGTAAGCCGTATGCCAATCCGCCGGGTCCATCACGATATCCACCACACCAACGCCAGTGTAGGTCGCGACCTGTGTTGGCAATCCAGTGCCACTGGTCCGCAAGAAGAGATTTCCTCCCGCACCAACCCAAAGGACTTGCAAGTTGGAAACGCCTCCCGATATCCCGCCGTACGCGATGGGGCTGACAGACGGATAGCTGGTCGACGGGTTCACCGCGCCCACAGCCCCAGTGGGCCTGAATTGACCAGCAGGCAAGCCTGCATTGCTAACTCCGCCGAGAGAAGTCAGCGTTTGTCCTTGGTCGGTGGATTCGTAAAGGAAGTTCGTTCCGATAATCATTCGCTGAGGATCGACAGCGTTTAGCGCATAGGCTTGGATGAACTGTATCGTCGAGCCGCCAACCACATTGGCTTCCACTTGGGCAAGCGTCTGACCGCCCGTTCCGCTGACGACCTGCGCCACAGCCGTCGCATTCGAACAAATGCCCACGTTTTGTATGGGATTGTTGGCAGCATCGAAACCTTGACGTGTAAAGCAGCCAAGACTCTGTTCACTGCCGTAATGGATCGAGGCGACCCCGGCGTTGGTTATGTTGTCGACTTGAGCAATGCCACCATCCGCGCCGGTTCGGTCAGTCATCGTGAACGAAGCTGGTGGAGCCCCGGGAAAAGCCCCTGGATTGGTCTGCTGTGGACTGCCGTTGTCTTGTGTGCCTCCAAAGATCGCGTTGTTCAGCGAGTCGTACGCTATGGAGTAGAACTCGGTCGTGCGCAAGTTTCCGTTGACCGATGTCCACACACGAGCGTTGACGTTGGGGTTTGTTAACCGATAGACACCGCCGTCACTCGACTCAAGCAAGTTTCCATTGGCGTCGAACTCCAAGTCACGAGAATCTGGATGTGGCGATGTGCCGTTGGCATTGTTGCAAGTTACCTGGAGCCATTGGGTACCGGCGGCTTGAGAGGCATCGCCGCGATTGGCGCGACCGCTTGGGCGACCGCATGCTGCCGTATCGGTTCCGACAACACTGCTAATGAACACAACGTTCGGATTTATCGGATCAGCGGCTATGCTCGTGTGTCGCGGAATGCCCAGTCCAGGTGGCTGGTCCATGGCGGTCCAGCTCGCGCCTTGATTGGTTGAACGAAAGGAGTTCAGCACAAACACTCCGGCACCTTGATTATCGAATGTCACGGCATAGACTGCATTGTTGCCGGGGCTAGTATGCACCGCCATTTCGACGAAATCTGCCGCGCCAATAATCCCGACTGGAATATTTGTATTCGTAGGATTGAACGAAAGTCCACCGTCTGTGCTTAGAAAGAATCCGTTTGCCGCTCCAGTTATCGAAGCGTAGAAGCGATTTGGATTAGATGGATCAGCATCCATGTCCACAACGTTACCGGCGCGAATAGGCACCGCGCCAAATGTTAGGCCACCATCCACACTGCGGTAAATTCCGCTGTTCGTAGCCGCCAGCACAACTTGCGTTGCTGGCGTGCCAAGCGCAGTTGGAATGATCTGATTGATTTGATTGCCCGCTAGGCTTTGTCCAATCACGGACCAAGTGTTGCCGCCATCGGTTGTTTTTAGTACACCTATCTGCGGGCCACCATCGCCAAAACCGCTGCTCGTAGTACCCGTACCGACATAAAGAGTATTCCTGGTCGCATCGAGTGGACTAAATGCAATAGCACTCGTCGAAAGTGTGCCGAACTGATCGGTGAGTGGAGTCCATGATGGATTGGCCGCGGTGGCATTCGTTGTACGCCAAACGCCACCATTGGTACTGGCCACAAACAATCGGTTCGCGTTCGTTGGGTCGGGTGCCATCGCCGTGACGGCTCCAGCCTGCGGCCTGCCCGGAATGCCTTCAACGTTATTGCCATTCAAGATGGTCCCAGGCCCTTGCTCGACCCAACTTGGAACACCGCTTAAATCAATTGCAAGCAGTACTCGACTTTCGAGATGCTCCAGAAACAAGCTACGTAATCGCTTGCTCATTCGATGTGAAGTTTTGGTTTGCAAGGAACGACGCTTCGATGTTGGACGCTTCATGAAATGCTCCTTAACTTAACTGGTTGGCAACCTCATCGTCATTGTTGTAAAAGCATGTTGGCCGCAACCGAAAACTAGAAAATGTGAGCTATGTAAGAGATTTAGATTGTTTGGTCTTGGTGGATGATTACGAGAAGGTACTAAATAGAATCTATTCCTGCGGAAGGAGCCGCGTCAAGACTTTGGATAGAGATAGTCACAGAAAAGATCAAGCTTTTTCTTGATTACGGGGGGCAAAGTGCAATACCCTGACTCCAAGGCTTGCCATTACCCCCGAGTTCAACTCGAGTTCAACTCGGGGGATGGCTACCATACCTCTAGAACAAAAGGTCAGCACCCCCGGCATGAAACCATGAAGCCCGCGGCACGCGCAACCTGAGTCAGGCTACGGGCCTCGGGCCAAAGACTCAAATCTCCAGCCTTCAGCCTTCAGCCTCCAGCCTCCAGCCTCAATTCGCCGCGTGTTCTAAAAGCTGGGATGAATCCCAGCACTCCAAAAATTTAGCGACGCTTCTTCTTGAAGCTGTCGTTTTCTAGATCCGCGCCCAGTTGGGCAAAGAAATCATCGGTCGCACGATGCTGCACACCTGCAACAGCAGCAGCGGTTTTCGAGGAATCAGCTTCCCCTTCGCCCGCGCCTGAATTGGTCTTGCTATTCAAGTAATTGATAATGTTCAGCACATCCAACGGACTAATCGTCCGGTCATTGTCTGGATCCGCCTTTTGTTGACCAATCGTATAGTACGTTCGAACAGGATCGTTCGATGGGAACTTCGGATAGTTGTTCAACACATTGACAACGATCAAAGCATCCAGCGGGCTAATGAATCCATCGCGGTCGACGTCCAACGGGGCCGAATAGTTGTGCAGTAGATTGCTGTCATCCGCTACTCCTACCGGTGGGTCAAAGTTTCCGAAGATCGGCAAGCCAGTGTCATCGCCAAATTCAGCAAACAAATCGTTCCCCAGCGGATCTGGACTATACGAATTGAATACCAAGGCTGGGTTCGCATTGGCCCTGTCCGAAACCCAGAAGAAGTACTCTCCCGAATTGCGTGGGAGAGTGCCTTGACGATCTTTGACCCACAACCCGATGTCGTCGATGCCGTCCAGATTCAAGTCGCCTGCAACGGGCCGATCGGTAAATCCACTCAAGCCCACGAAACGTCCTACATCGTCTGCCACCTTCCAAGTGAAGTCTGCAAGTCCATCTCGATTGGTATCGAAGGTAAAGACGTTGGTGGCGTTGTTGAAGGCCGCTAGGTCATCCTTGCCATCACCGTTGAAGTCGCCTACCAGCGGCAATCCGTTGAAGTTCGAAGCTAACTTTTCGCCCACGTCGATTTGGTTGTTTCCATTCGTATCAAGATACCAGAACGAACCATCGAATAGACCGATCTCATCCCCTGGATGTGCGGCATTGAAATTGCCTGCCACAGGGATTCCATTGACTTGGTATGCGTTCGGCATCAAGGAACTAAAGTCTGCCACACCGTCATCATTGTTGTCCAAAACAAAGCTGTAGTTGCCAGCGAATTTTCCGTACGCCCCAAGCTTGTCAAAGCCACTCGCCTTCACTGCTCCCGCTGGTGCAAAGTTGCCAGCGAAGTGTGCGTCGACTAGTTGTCCGAATTGGAACACCAAGTCGCGATTGGTCGCGTCCCGGTCCTTGCCTTCCGGATCCCAAACAAAGTTGCCGTTGATGTCAACGTAAACAATGCCTTCGGCAACCACACCGACTTCGGGGCGGCTATCGACCGTAAATCGAGCCACGAAATCACGGCCAGGCTGGCCATCGCCAGTTGGGAAGGTCGGTGTCGCGTTCGGCTCCGCAGCATTGCTGTCGCCATCGAGCTTATTACCCACTGGGTCAACAAGCGTGTCCTTGACGGTCAGCGTGAACCGATCGTCGGGTAGCGGTGCGAAGAAGGTGATCGCCAGACTGCCCGTGGCTGGATTGCCATTGGCTACAGGATTTCCGGTGAAAGTAATCGATTTGATGGCAATGATGCCATTGTGATCACCCTTCAAGATAAAGTTGCCTGCCGTGGCCGCCACCGCAGGGTCCAAAGCCGAGTAGAGGAAGTTTGGATCGAGATTGCTGCGATTTGGAAGATCGCGAACGTTGATCGTCAAACTATTGATCTTTGGCGTAGGTCCTTGAAGTGCGTTGTCTGGCTTAATGCCAAACAAATTGTAGGTAGGCGAACCTGTAATCTGTAGGCTGGCGATCTGCGGTCCAGACGTATCTAAGAACAGATTCAGTACGTCTGCTGCTGCATCGGTGGTCGTATTGCCAGCTACGTCTTCGCCGGTCGAGTAGATGACTCGCACGCCATCCTTGGCGAATCCGAGAGCTGGATTGTTTAGATCCAACGGCGTGGTAAAGCTCCACTGTCCGCCAGGGAATTGATTGGTGCCATCCAAAGGTGTGGCCGTAGTCAAACCGAGGAACAAGTCTGGCGCGGCGCCGGTCGTTTGAAGACCCGCGACACCATTGGACTCAGCGTACAATCGCACGATGGTATTGGCCTCAGCCCGACCATAGAAACTTGGCCGCGTGTTGCTCGTCACGCGATCCGCAAAGGTGGCTGGAACGCCGTCCACGCCCGTATCGCTTGCGGCATTCAAACCTTGCGTCGTATCGGCCAGACTGATCTGACCGAAGAAGGCAGGAGGAATCACCGTGTCAACGATAACCTCAAGAGCAACACTTCGTTCGCCGAAACCGGTTTGCTGCGGCGTGGCTGGATCCACCATCTGAACCCGTGCGGTTAAGAAGTGCGTACCGTCGGTCAAGATTGGAGTCGTGAACTGATAGACACCTGCCGAAACAAAGGTCGCAAAGCCAATCGGAATCTGCGGTGCCGTACCTGTTTGATTTCCAGGAAGTGGCGAGGAGCCTTCATCGAAGATCGCAATGCGATAGCCAGCCGTGCCTGCTGCCGCTTGGAACGGAATAGGAATCACTTCGTCTGGCGGTGCTCCAGCGCCGCTGTTGCCTGGCAGATCGTTCAGGAAAATACCATCGTCGAGACGGAACACCAGGGTTGGTGTGTTATCGCGAGTGATGTTGTCAAACTGGCTGCGTCCTGTATCGCTGTTGGACGAATCGCCGACAGGGTTGTCGAGCAGTTCCATATCTCGCGGTGTTGGCGGTACATAGTTATCGACCGTAATGTTATAAGTATTGAGTGCATTGCCATTGGCAAAGACTCGCAGGTAGTAGGTCTGTCCGGCAATCGCTGGAATACGAATACGTTCGTCGTTGGAATTGTCATTGTTGCCGAAGCCGGCAACCACATTGCCAGCCGCATCGGTGACAGCAATATCCAGGTTGCCAGCGTTTGGCAAACCAGGTCGACCGCTCGGTACCGTAGCAACTTGGCGGAAGTAAACCTGGAAGTCGAGCACGCCCGTCTTCTCGGCTACGACGCGATACCAATCTTCATCGGCAGGGAAACCAAACGCCACATCCAAGCCTGGATTGATGGTTGGATCCACATTGATGGCTTCATTAGCACCCAGGTAGGTTGCCAACGATCTGGCATTGTTGAACTCGAACGGATCGTGCTTGAATACGACCACGTCACCGCCAGTTCCCGCGATCGGTTGAGCGTATTCGATGTCGGCGAAGTTGACGATGAACGCTTCTGCGTTGCCCGGCCCGATGGCCATGGCCCCGCTGTCGTTGGTGGTTCCGCGTTCGTAAAGAATCAAATCGCCGGTACCGAGGTCGACGACGCCGAGTCGGTCGCCGGTCGAGCCAGCACCGCCATCGACATCGACTCGCAAGCTATTGACGTTGGCATCGGTACCTAGCGAATCGGCCCATTGAACCCGAATCGTGTCGTTGCCGGCATCTGCCACGACCGAGACTCGCTCAACCGTACGTGTGCCCGCGACCAGAACCAACGTATCCGTCTCGGCAATGCCATTGACAGTTTCAACGAGAGTGACATCCGCAGTCTGCGAGATGTCGATAACATCGTTGCCAGGCGTCCCACGAACGAGGATGGTATCGAAGCCAGCACCACCATCGAAGGTATCTGCACCAGCACCACCCACCATCGTGTCATCCCCATCGCCGCCGACAAGGAGTTGGTTTCCATTTGCGACAGCGATAGTCGCGGATCCGATCAGCGTATCATTGCCCGCCTGGCCATCCAGAGATCCGTAGCCTTCGAGCCGATCTTGGCCGTCACCACCGTTGAGGCGGAAACGATTGGCAGCGGCGGTATTGGCACTCGTGAAGAACGTGGCCAAGGAATCGGCTGCGAGGACCGAATCGTCGCCACCATTGGCGTTGAAAGTAAAGTCATCTGCATCTGTAGCCAGTGCATTGATCACGCGAACATCATAACCTAGTCCAGCGATCGTCATCACACTGCCTGCGCCAGTGATCTGAACTTGGTCCGCGGTGTTTCGTCCGTTGACCGTGATCGTATCGGCGATGCCGGCTTCGACACCCACGTCGAGATCCAATTCTCGAAGAGCCGTCGTCGATAGATCTCCAACGGTAATATTGTCGGCACCGTTACCAGAATTGATATCGAACTCTTCGACCTCAGCGATGTCCAAGGCGAATGGAACGAGGTTCGTTCGATTGAACGCGATGCGAGATGGGTTTGTTGCGTTTGCGAAGACCGTGAAGGTATCTCCAGCGCCTGCCCCATTCACAACAGCTCGGTCATCACCCGTTCCGCCTTCGACGACGTCGGTATTATCACCGTTGTTCCAAATGATCACGTCAGAACCAGCTCCACCGTGAAGCGTATCGTCGCCGGTACCGCCCGTGATCGTATCGTTGCCGTCACCGCCATCGATGTAATCCACTCCGCCGAGACCAAAAATCACGTCGGTACCAGAACCACCAAAAATCAAATCAGCGTTCGGGCTGCCGATGATGTTGTCATCGCCGTCGCCACCGTAGATAACTGGATCAGCTGGATCGACGGCGACTCCAGACAAATCGACACGGTCATTGCCCGCTCCAACGTTCACGACCTTCTTGAGTCCGGTAACTGCGAGGTCGAGGTCAACGTTGTCATTGCCGTCGAAGGTGTTGATATCGACTTGATCGATGCCGGCACCGAGAGTTACAGCACCACCGAGGGTTATGGTGTTGGCCGTCGATGTGACCGTGTCAGGACCAGCGGTGCCATTGATTTCTACTCGATCGAAACCACCGGTTCCTGGATTAACGGTCACGTTGTCGAACGATTGGAAAATAAACTGTGGGCTAGCACCCGAAGCAAACGATCCAGTGCCAATGCCCGTTGGGTTGATGACCGTCGTGTCATCGAGGGCAGTACCGTTGATAGTCAAATTGTCGTCGATGGCCGGAGCACCTTCGCCGTTGACTTGAATCAGCTCGACGCCACCCGCGGACGAAGTGTAGGTAAAGCCGGCTGGTGGGCAAACCATCACGAACGAGCCAAAGGTGATCAAAGAATCGGTTCCAGCCGCGTCGTAGGTTCCGTTTGCATTCTTGTCGATGACCAAGTTGCCGGTGTCGTTGCCGGTCGGATTGAAGACGATATCGTCGAACCCGTTGAGGCCGTTAGGGGTCTCAAGGACCAGTCGGTCGGCTTCGAGTGGAGCACCAATCGAGGGCGAACCACCAGCCACACGAACATTCACATCCCAAGCGGCTTCGTTCGGTGCCGCGGTGCGTATGACAATATCGTCGTCACCCGACATGGCATCGATAAACAGGTCCGCTTGATTGAGCATGACCACGTTGATGCCTTGATTGATCGAGAACGTAAAGTCTTGAACACCATCGGCACCTGCTGTTGTGGAAGCGTCGCGAGCGATAACGGTGATGTCATCGTCCCCATTTGTTCCGAGGATCAAGAATGGGCAACCGACGATGCCTGCAATCGTCAACGACTCGATGTGGTCAAAGCTAACCGTTCCACCGCCGGTCAGGACTCCACCCTCGTCATTTTCGGGGCCAGGGAAGAATCCAACGCCACCGTTGACGATCAATTGGTCGCCTGGCAAGACTCCGATTGGGTCACCACCATCGATGAATACTGGAATCGCACCCGGTGTCACCGTGATGGTATCTGCGCCTTGTTGAGCGAACACCGAAAGAGCTTCTGTACCCAGGAAGTTAACGGTTTCCAAAGCACCCACGGTTACTAATGCGCCGGTGACCGTGATCGCTTCACCTGCCGTAGTTCCATTGACCACGAGCACATCACTACCAGCGAGCAAGTCGACACTTAGTGTTGCGATCTGCGAACCGTTTACAACTGGCGTTGAACCGATGCTTGGGTTCGTTTTAGTCAATCTGAATGTGGCGCTGTTGGTGCCAGTCGGAGTCACTTCTAATGTGTCATCTCCTGTGGAACTGCTAACAGTCAAGTTGCGATTGTTAGCATTGGCATTCACAATCTCGATGCCACTCGTGGTGACCGTGGCGCCGTAACCAGTAACTGTGCTGCTACCGAAGTTAACAACCACTGGGCCGGTAGATCCGCTGAGGTTCAGCACATCGCTTGCCGATGGATTGCCACCGTCGACAATCACACCACCCGTGTACGCCGCAAGAGTGCCGGTGACGTTGAAATTGTCATCGCTGTCGAGTCCACGCAGTTCAACGGCAAACACGCCAGGAGTGCTGATGAGGTTGGTTGTAAAGCCGCCGGTCGAATTTAGGATTTCAACACTGGTTCCCGTCAAATTGAACGTGTCAATGTTGTTGGTACCGTTGAGTTCAAAGATGTCTGAACCAGCCCCGCCACCTGCTATCGTAATCAGTCCAAACGCTCCGATGTGCGCGAATGTCAGTGGAACGGATTGAGTGCCGCCACCAAACCCGCTCGATCGGATCGTGCCCGAATCTGGACTCGTGCCGGGCGTAAACGTATCGCGGTGCCCACCTGCCGGCGTCGCATACGTCAAGTTATCGGTACCACCTTGACCATCGATAGTCAGGCTTTCCACCGTCGTAAAGGCAACAGTGGCAGAGCCTGCGATGGCAACTGTGCCAGAACCGACCGTATCACTGGTCGTGTACGTAATGGTGTTGTTGCCGGTCGTTCCATTCACGATGAGAATGTCGCTCGCCGTTGGATCCCCACCATTGACGGTGATGGCGGTTAGGCCAGTTGGCGTGCTCGGGTTATTGAGATTGATCGTGTCGTCGCCAGCCAGGGCGTTGATCGTCAGCGTGGTCTTATTCGAGAACTCAATGGTTTCGAAGCCATCGATGCTGACCAAGCCATTGGCCGCCACGCTGCCTTGGCTGTAGTTGATGGCGTTGTTGGCATTGTTTGCCACTACCGCGAGCGGGCCAGCGACCAGGTCAATCACTGGCTCGAGAGCATTGAAGCGAACGATCTGGGTGATCCCCCCGATCACGATTGTGCTTGTACCTTCGTCAACGTTTGGACCGACCGAATACGTATCCGAAGTTGCGGTACCGCCCGTAAGAGTTAACGTGTCGGCGTTGTTGCCGCCGTCGAAATTAATGACGATTGGGATGGCACCGTTGGTGCTGTCGACAGTGAGTCCATCGTTACCCGCCAAGCCTTGTACACGGATCTGTTCAATACCGGACGTGGTGATGGGGCCACCGACGAAGTTGGCGTACGTTGTGACGAGGCCGTTAATATTGACGAGCATTTGACCGGCAGCGTTCAACGAGATATTGAAGACATCCGCGCCATCCGCGCCTTTCACGAGAATCGTGTCCCCAATGGAGGAGCCTGCACCACCACCGACATTGTCGCTGCCGCCATTGCCGACAAACGTATCGTCTCCAGCGCCGCCGTCCATGGTTTGGTTGCCCGCTCCGCCGACGAGCGTGTCATTGCCAGCACCGCCGTTGATCGCTAGTACGTTGCCGGTCAGCAGATCATCGCCATTGTTGCCGTTGAGCGTGATGATAAGAACGGCCTCGGCACCGGGCGCGACGTTGACTTGATCGTCACCGTCGTTGCCGTTGATGACCAGCGTATCGGTGGCCTCCGCATTGGTCAGGTTCACATTATATCGCAGCCCTTGAATGCTCAAGGCGCCAGCGCCTGTTGTTGTCGCCACTAGATTGTCGGCCACATTGCGGCCATTGACGGTAACCGGATCCAACGCACCGGCATCCGCAGCGCCGAGGTTCAAGTTGATCGAGACCACCTCCGTTGCGTAGAGGTCTTCGACAACGAACGTGTCGCCGCCGCCTTGACCATCCACGATGACGTCTTCAATGCCGTGATTGTCGATAACAAGTGCACCGATCAACGCATTAAAGTGTGTCGGCGTTCCACCCTGTCGCAGGGTGAAAACGTTGGCCGCAGCGTTGCCAAAGAATCGGAAAATATCTGCTGCATCTCCGCCGCCATTATTAACGTCGGCACCGTCACCGGGTTCCCAAACGAAGTTATCAAATCCTTCGCCGCCAAAGGCTTGATCGGCTCCGGCGTCGTCTGCAATGCCATCTGGGATCAACGTCAGGTTGCCGAAGATGTCATTGCCCTCTTCGCCATACTCGGAGTCATTGCCCGCGCCACCGACAAGGATGTCGTTGCCAGCACCACCGTAGATGCTATCGACCTGTGGGCTACCGACAATTGTGTCATTGCCGTCACCGCCGAATACGGTCGAGGGGACGGTGATGCCCGACAAATTGATGCTGTCGTTGTTATCTAGCGTGCTGATCGTGACTGCATCAATGCCAGCACCCATGGTTATGATGGCTGCAGTGCCCGTTGTATTGATCGTGATCGCGTTAGCCGCCGAAGTCACGGTATCCACGCCTGCGGAGCCAAGTAGGTTCACTACGTCAGCGCCAGAGCCACCGCCGTTCACTGCGATCCTTGCAGACCGCAAAGTGTCAAAGTCGGGGCTGGCGAACGAACGGAAGTTTCCTTTGAGGCTATTGGCATCGTAAGTGAAAGTATCGTTGGTAACAGTACCGTTGATTGTCACGACGTCTAAGGCCGCCACGTCATTGCCGTCGTACACCACATGCTCGGTCGTGGTAAAGTTAACCGGCGTGCTGAGACCCGTCAACGAGCCGGAGCTTGGTGAGGTGGCAGTGAATGCAACCGTGTCCAGTCCTCCGGTGCCGATGATAAGTAAGTTGTCACTGGCGGTCGGATCGTTGCCTTCGATATTGATCGCGGTGATGGCGAGGGGTCCGACAGTCACGTCGATATCGTCGTCCCCCGCCTTAGCTTGGACGGTGAGCGTGGTCACGCCGGTGTATGCGATGGCCAACCCGCCGTTGATCGAAACGGTGAGTGCATTGGCACCCGTGCCCACGACGGTGATATCGTCATCGCCATTGGTACCGCAGACGATAAGTACACCACCTGCCAAAGTTAAGTCGATCGAGCCAACGGCTTCGATGTGATCGAAACTCACAGGCCGAACGGCACCGCTGAAAGTGAAGCCACCTTCATCGTTTTCCGGGCCACCGGCAAACGTGGTGGTACCTGCGCCAGCGGGAGCGATAAGGGAAATTGTGTCGCCCACAGGGCCGATTGGATTGCCACCATCGACAAAGACTGAGGTCGTCGCCAATGCGGTGACATTGAATGTATCGTTGCCGGCTGCTCCGTCCAATTCGACCGCGCTGATATCACCAAAGATGACATTCGTTCCATTGAGCGACGCTGTGCCTTGGGCGCCGCCGATACCTCCGTTATTGGCGTTCAATACAAAAGCGTCATTGCCCGCCGTGCCTAAAATTACCAGGCGATCATCGGTACTGCCAACCGGTCCGCCAAACACTACCAGTGGTGTAGCAGAACCAGTTAGTCCAGTTGGCCGAATGACAAACGTATCCACACCCGAGGTTGCAATCAGTTGAACGTCGTTGAATCCAAAGTAATCGACCGTCTCGCGACTATCGAGCTGAGTGCGATCACCGATGAACGGTGCTGCGCCAACTGTCCAAGTGTTGTTTTGGGCGGTGTCCAGAATTACCAAGCTATCGTTAAGATTTCCATTAAGGAAAACATTACTAATACCTGTGTAATTGATTGTCGTATTCGAAGTGACCGCCCCCGAACCTGTCGTTATGTCAGGAACTACCAGGAACAACTCAGGTACGGCAACGACACCGTTAATCGTTAACGTGTTAATGCCGGTGCTACCGACCACGTTGATGGGACCAGCAAACGTCGTGTCGATGTTCACTGCATCGTTACCGCCAAGAGCGTCAAGCCGGAGAGCTTCAATCGAGATCGGCGTAATTGCCACTCTCGTATTGACGTTGACAATGCCAGCCGCTGAGACACGGATCGCGTCGGAGTTGGTGGTTCCTACGGCCACGAGAGTATCAACACTGCCCGAGCCGTCTACGTTGACCGTGCCGGTAGCACCCAAGGATTGATAGTCGACTGCCAACAGTGAGTTCAAGCGAACATTACCCGCGTCATCCGTGGTTCCTGGTGTGTGAGTGATCGTATCGTTATTAGCCGTTCCAACCACCGTCAACGTATCATTGCCGCCCAGTCCGCTATATACAAGGCGTTCGGTGGTAGCCACGTTGATCACAGGTCCCAAACCAGTCACACGCGCGCCGTCGATCAAAAGCGAGTCAACAATTACATTATTAGCGCCAGCTGTGCCGGTTACCACCAATTCATCACTGGCCGTTGGATCGCCACCATTCACATTGATGGTGTTCACACCAACAAGGCTAACTGGCAAGACGTTGATCTTGTCGTCACCAAAGCGCCCATTCAAATTGATTGTCCCGAATGAGCTGAAGGAGATGACCGATTGTCCGTTGAGCCAAATGCGGTTTGCTCCTCCCAAAAACTGAAGTGCAATGGTATCGTTACCATGCGTTCCGTTGGCTGTCAGCGTATCGCCTGCGGCAGCACCGGTAATGGAAATCAATTCCGTTCCTAGCAATGCAATACCGCCGTCTGGCGTTGCCAGCGTACCGGAATCGCTTGTCGGACCGGGTGTGTACGTGGTAGTTCCAGCTGTAACATTGGTGACGGTTAGCGTGTCGTTTGTCGCGTTCAAGCCGCCGTCAACAACGAGGAAGGCCGTGCTGCCCGTGCCCGTGACGTTGATGATATCGTTGCCGTCACCTCCTGCAATTCGCAACGTTTCGCTGTTGGAAACTTGAATCACTTTCAACACGCCGACAGTGACTTGAGCCGTCGCTGTTCGAGCAACACCGATGATATCGCCGGACGATGTTCCATTGATGGTCACCGTATCGGAACCGCCAACCGTGTTGATGGTTAGCGTTCCTGGATTGGTAGTGTTGATCGAAAGCAGTCCACCCACACTTGGAACGATGGTTGCCGTGTTGGCACCGGTCGGCGTAACGTTGAGAAGATCAGCGCCCGATCTACCGTTGACCGTAATAGTGGCTGTGGCCGTAGCATTAAGATGTTCGATACCTGTGAAGTTGATTGGACCGCCAACGACGCCCGAAACAGTATTGATATCCAGATCGATCACGACATCGGCGCCGCTGACGTTGAGCGTATCGCTTCCGTTGCCATTGACTCCACCGATAACTTGAATGCCGCCAGCGAAGAGGGCACTCGGGGCAATGGTGACCGAATCGTCGCCGCTAAGGGCGTTGATCACCAACGCGTTATAGCCAGAAACGTCGACGCTGTTGACTTGACCAAACTTGTTGGTCACGGTCACGATACCTGCAGCCGTAACAGCGATGACATCGTCTTCTTCTGTCCCTTGTATGATGGCCGTTGTTCCGGTCGAAACGACGTTCTCGACGTTCGCATAGCGGATCGACAACAGGTTGTCACTTGCAATCGAACCCGAACCAGGGGTTGCCCCCGGTGTAATGACGCTATTGGCCGCATTTGCCGTCAATGAGTCGGTACCGAAGCTGGCATCCAGATCGAGCTGCGAAATTCCCGACAAGAAGAAAGTGCTTGTCACGCCGCCAGAGGTCAACGGCAATATGCCCGCACTCGGCGTGATTGGGATCCAGGTGAATTGATCGTTCGCGGGCGTTCCACTGATTACAACGCGATCATTGCCCGAACTAAGTCCAATTCCCGCAAGGAAACCTCCTAGAGAAATGATGCTGCCCCCGGAACCTAGAGACTGATACTCAATTACCGGCAAACCACCCGCAGTGATCGACCCGTCAACGGCTGTGGTCGCGTCGACACGGAATGTGTCGGCGGCCGAAGTACCGGTAACCTGCAAGATGTCGCCGCCAGTTCCACCCTTCCCGTCCAAGCGCGCCGATTCTATGTTCTTGAGACTCACGAGGGTTAGCCCAGAACCTCCGGCGATCACACTAGCTGTGAATTGATCGGCAGTAGCCCCTGGAGTTAACTCCAAAATATCGCCAACGTTTACCGTTCCTTCAAAGACGATCTTGTCCACGACCGTGGGAAACACACCGCTGCCACCGCTTCCTCCGTCGATATTGATTTTCAAGGCACCTGTGATTGACCCGGTCAAGTCAATTTCATCCGCCCCGCCTAGCGTTTCGAAGTTGATCGTGTTGAACGTCAGTGGAGCAGCACCCGCTATCGGGTTGGTACGCAGTCGATAGAGAAGAGTTGCCCCATCGAAGACTTGGACCACAGGATTGGCTGCGTCGCCATCTTTAGTAAAGTCAGCGATCACAAGATTGTTACCGCTAAGTCCGTTGGCTTGATCTGGATTATTGCCACGCAATGTCAACGTATCTGTATCGGTAGTAAAGCCATCGTCATCCAATACGATGATGTCGGTATTGGCAACATAACTGATGCTGGCGATCGGTGTGCCGAAGCCGCGATTCGTAATAGTGACTTCACCGGCATCCAAAGCGCTCGGTTGGACCACGATATCTTCTGAGACAGATCCACCAAAGGCAGATGTGTGAACGATCAGCAAGTCTGCTTGGGAACCATCCGCTCCTGCGGGCGCATTCTCATCAAAGAACGTCGCAATGCCCCAGCCACGCGGTGTGTTGTCAGCGTAAGGAGTGATTTCGAGCGTGTCGATCTGTCCAGCATCGACACCCGTTAAATCCGCACCAAAGACATTCAAGAATTGAACGCGATTGAACAGCAGAGCTGCGCCATTGGGCGCGACCGTGTCGCCGTTGATGCGCAAAGCGAATTCGTTTACGCCATCGGTATCTCCATCAAACAGCCCGTTGTCGACATCGCGTCCAACCACAATGAAGTTATCGGTTTGCTCGACGGCCGGATTATTGTTGTCACCGATCAAGTCAACTTGACCGTTGCCCGGCGTAACCAGTGTCCGCTCGATCGATGAAATGCCAATGCCCAGCAAACCAGGGCCGCTGATCGTGACGTTGACGACCTTGTCACTGTAAACCTGAGCCGTACCAGGAGTGAAGACTCGCAATTGATCGCCCGCTGGCGCGCCGGCAATTGGCGGATTGCCACCGTTGACTTGCATGCGGAAAACGTTTGACAGTTGAGCATCGATGTTGTCCGCTATACCATTGGCTGCTGGCAGAGCTTCATCGCCCGTGTTCACAATCAAGCCAGGATTCAGCGGATTGGTTTGAGCAAAGTTGGCAGGCGCGGGAATATTCACACCCACGAGCGGTACAAAAGCCGAAGTGCTTATTTGGACTTGGCTGCTAGAGATGGACACGTTGTCATAAGCATTGCCGGCGCCGCTACCAGGAATCAACACTCCGTTGGCCAAACCCACTCCGCGGAAAACCGGTTGGCCAGCATTGGCAGGATCGAGTATCGCGTTCTCGCTGGAGCCATAAACGTACAACTGATCGTCGACACCGCCACCGCCAGTGACACTCACATTCGAGAATTGATTCAGGCCGCGTGCGAATATGTCAGGACCCTTGTTCACACCAGGGCCCGCGACACCTGGTAGCGCCGAACCAAAGGAGCCATCGACAGGACCATCCCAAGGATTGCCTCCCAAGAAGATCATGGCGGAACCCGAGCCGCTAGCTACCGTCAAGTCGTCGGTACCCGTTGTGCCATCGACACTGACCGTCGCATTGTTACCTTTGAAAACTAAGCTCTCCGTTTGACGAACCGAGACAATGCTACCGAGTCCGTTCACGTCGACATCGCCGTTGGAATTGTTTTGGTAGTCAAAGGTGACGGCTCGTCCTGCGGTGCTATCGACTATGTTCAATTGGTCGCGCTGCGCCGAGTTGCTGTTGGCAAGTCCGCCCGAAATCAACAGCGGTACAACGACGTTCGCAACAACTGTCAAATTGATGTCGTCGTTGCCTTCATCCGCATTCACTGTAAGGCTCGTAAGCCCAGCGGGTAGATTCGAAAAGTTGATGTTGATCGTATCGCCAGCATCGCTACCTGCGGCTCCATCGCCAGCGTTGACGATGACCAGAGTCTTGTTATCAAAATCGATCGGTTCAAAAGCGTCGACTGCGACGCGAACCCGAGGTGCAACACCGGCGTTGGTGATGCTGATGGTGTTCGCAGCATCGGTCGCATTGACCGTCAGACTGGCTACGGCTACGGTGTCCACAATGGGTGCCAAGCCAGTGAAGCGAATATCCACTGGGGTTGGGCCCGTGAAGCGTACGAGTCCATCGCCATTGTTGCCGGCAACGCCAACCGGTGGCGTCGTGGTGCCCACGAAGTAAATCTCGTTAAAGCCTGCACCACCACCGCCAAGCAAATTCAACGAATCGCCCGCTTGTCCACCGCCGTTGTAGTCGATGCCGCCCGTCGGTGCAAACAATCCAACCGCCGGATTGTTGATCGTCAGCGCGTCGCTGCCAGCCAAGGAGTTGAAGGTCAGTTTCGTCATACCGGTGAACGCAATCACTGGCCCGGCATTGAGTTTGTAGTTGCCAGCATTCGCGCTAGTGGCGTTCACTACCAACGTATCGTCCAGTCCAGAACCGGTGACCGTTAGATCGCCTATGTTCGCAATCGACATGTTTTCGATTTGGGTGTAGTTGATCGGATTGAAGCCCGGCTTGGCTAGCTGCACGCCGTTATCCGTAACCGGTCCACCGGCTGCATCGACGTTCAACGTATCGCCCGTCGTGTGACTGCCACCGTTAACGTTGACCGTGATCGGTGCCAGCGTAAAGCCAGTATTGAACGTGTCGTTGCCGTTGAGGCCAAACAGGTTAACCGCTGTCAAATCGGCAACACCGGCCAGGCTGTTGACCGTCTCGGTGTCATCGCCGCCAGCTCCATTGACGATCAACGTCTCGGCAGTGCCGATGTCTAGAGTGAAGGGAACCAAATTCGTTCGCGCGAATGCGACGCGTGTTCCATTAGCTCCAACCGTGAAATTATCACCGCCAGCGATGGAACCGTTGACTTGAACGACGTCGACTCCCAAGGCACCGTCGATGATGTCGTTGTTATCGCCGTTGCTCCAAACGAGGACGTCATTGTTGTTGCCACCGTTCATGGTGTCGTTGCCAGGTGCGCCGACAATCGTGTCGTTGCCATCGTTCCCTAACAAGACGTTTGCCGCGAGGTCACCGACGAGGCTGTCGGCTCCGGTGCCACCCGTCGCGTTCTCAATGTTGCTGATACCACCGGTGCCCGTCGCGGTGCCTGGGGCAGCTACAAACACGGCACTCGGAAGTATCTGCCCGCGAACCAAACCGCCCGGTGCGGTTGCTGTGTGCACGTTGAAGTAAGTAATGCCGCCGATGAAGGCAGCTTCATGCTGCGCGGGCAATACGACGCCAGCCGCATTAAAGTCGAATCCACCCAAGCCGTCGGCGATTAACGATCCAAGGCCAAATAAGGCTGCCAAGTCGATGATTATGCCACCGTTCACACCGATTTGAGCTCGATGGATATGGAATCCCGTCACAGCCGCTGGCAAGAGATTCGATACGTGGGCACTGATGTTAAAAGTCTTGGTGGCGCTGTTGTAATTGGTTATCGATACCGCCCCGTTAGCCGTTGTGACTTGGCCTGGATTCTCTTGACCTCCGTCAATAACGCCAGCCAGTGCACCTCCTGGCGCGTTGCTGCCGAGATTCACTGAAACGTTTGTTGTGTAGGCACTGTAGTCAATCGTGTCTGTGTTGGCCCCACCATCTATGGTGCCGCCATTCAGACTTACGCCGTTTGCGAAGACAATCGAATCGTCACCAGCTCCAGTAGCGATGTTGGTCACGACTCCGGCTGCGGTGCTATTGACACTGACCACGTTGGCTCCAGACCCCACGGTCAAGAGCAGACTGCTGAGGCTGGAGTAGGTCACTCCACCAAAGCCAGCAGGTATGCTACGAGTCACAGTCGTGCCGGTGATTGCGTAGTCAGCCGCGACTGCGGCACCGCTGCCATCAACCACCAAATTCGCTCCGCCTGCACCGCCACTTACAGTGACAGCGCCAGCGATAGGAGTGAGCAAGCCTGGCGCGCCAACTACGCCCGAGTTGCCGATGTTGATAGTGTCCAGTTCAGATCCTGTATCGATATTCAAAGGACCAGTTGCGTTGGTGCTAAGGACATTGACGGTATCCGTACCGGCATTGGTGTTGACTGATGTAGGCACACCCGCCGCGGTGCTATTCACAGTGACAATATTCGCTCCAGAGCCTACGGTCAAGAGCAGGTTGTTGAGGTTGGAATAGGTAACGCCACCAAAGCCAGCGGGAAGGCTGCGAGTCACGGTCGTGCTGCTGATCGCGTAGTCTGCTGCGACTCCAGCACCACTGCCATCGACCACCAAATTCGCTCCGCCTGCATCGCCATTAACGATCACAGCACCGGCGATTGGGGTAAGCAAGCCTGGTGCTCCTACAACTCCCGTATTGCCAATATTAACGCTGTCCAGACCATCGCCACCGTTGACGGCGAGAGTTGACAAGGCCGAGTTGCCTGTGACAGAGACGATATCTGCTCCTTCGTCTGCATTGATCGTAATGTTAGTCAGGCCACTCGGTGCAAAGTTGAAGCTGACCAGGATGTTATCCGCGCTGTCACCGCCAGCAGCGCCGTCACCAGCGTTGACGATGACGACGGTCTTGTTATCGAATTCGATCGGCTCAAACGCATCGACTGCAACCAGTACGCGAGGCGCCACACCAGCGTTGGTAATGTTAATTGTGTTCGCCGCATCCGTTGCATTAACAGTCAGGCTTGCCACAGCAACCGTATCGATGATCGGTGCTAGACCGGTGAAACGAATGTCAACTGGCGTTGGGCCGGTAAACCGTACAAGTCCATCGCCATTGTTCCCGCCCGCGCCTACCGGTGGAGTGGTTGTTCCGACAAAGTAAGTTTCATCGAAGGCCGCGCTACCACCACCAATCAGACTGAGCATGTCGCCAGGTTGACCACCGCCGTTGTAGTCGATGCCGTTCACCGGAGCGAACAAACCGCCGAACGGGTTGTTGATTATCAATGAATCGCCGCCAGCCGACCCGTTGAATGTCAGCTTCGTCATACCAGCAAACGTGATAGTCGGTCCACCGTTGAATTTGTAGCTACCCGAATTAGCACTGGCGGCGTTTACCACCAGGAAGTCGTCAGCCCCCGTCCCAGTAATCGTTAGGTCTCCAACGTTGGTAACGGAGAGGCTCTCGATTTGCGTGTAGTTGATGGGATTGAAACCCGGCTTGGCTAGCTGCACGCCGTTATCCGTAACCGGTCCACCGGCTGCATCCACGTTCAACGTATCGGCCGTCGTGTGACTGCCACCGTTAACGTTGACCGTGATCGGTGCCAGCGTAAAGCCCGTGTTGAACGTGTCGTTGCCGTTGAGGCCAAACAGGTTAACCGCTGTCAAATCGGCAACACCGGCCAGGCTGTTGACTGTTTCGGTATCATCGCCGCCAGCTCCATTGACGATTAAGGTCTCAGCAGTGCCGATATCTAGAGTGAAGGGAACTAGATTCGTTCGCGCGAACGCGACGCGTGTTCCATTAGCTCCAACCGTGAAATTATCACTGCCCGCGATGGAACCGTTGACTTGAACAACGTCTGTTCCCAGGGCACCGTCGATGATGTCATTGTTATCGCCGTTGCTCCAAACGAGGACGTCATTGTTGTTGCCACCGTTCATGGTGTCGTTGCCAGGTGCACCGACAATCGTGTCGTTGCCATCGTTCCCTAACAAGACGTTTGCCGCGAGGTCACCGACGAGGCTGTCGGCTCCGGTGCCACCCGTCGCGTTCTCAATGTTGCTGATACCACCGGTGCCCGTCGCGGTGCCTGGGGCAGCAACAAACACGGCACTCGGAAGTATCTGCCCGCGAACCAAACCGCCCGGTGCGGTTGCTGTGTGCACGTTGAAGTAAGTGATACCGCCGATGAAGGCAGCTTCATGCTGCGCGGGCAATGCGACGCCAGCCGCATTAAAGTCGAATCCACCCAAGCCGTCGGCGATTAACGATCCAAGGCCAAATAAGGCTGCCAAGTCGATGATAATGCCACCGTTCACACCGATTTGAGCTCGATGGATATGAAATCCCGTCACAGCCGCTGGCAAGAGATTCGATACGTGGGCACTGATATCAAAAGTCTTGGTGGCACTGTTGTAATTCGTTATCGCAACCGTACCTGTAGCCGCTGTGACTTGTCCTGGATTCTCTTGGCCTCCATCGATAACGCCAGCCAGTGCGCCGCCGGGCGCGTTGCTGCCTAAGTTCACTGAAACATTGGTTGTGTAGGCACTGTAGTCAATCGTGTCTGTGTTGGCTCCACCATCGACCGTTCCACCATTGAGCGAAACGCCATTGGCGAAGACTATCGAGTCATCGCCTGCGCCGGTACTGACCGACGTAGGGATGGAAGTGCTGTTGAGATTGATGACATCGGCAAGGGTACCGCTTAAGACACTTAAGCCTTCCACCGTTCCGTAGCTAATTGTGCCTTGACCCACGCGAGTCACTGAGGTCGAGGTAACGTTGATGGTGCTGGCCGCGTTGTTCGCCGAGTCGTCAACGACAACTCTGTCATTGGTTCCGCCTTGCCCAGCAATAACCATTGGTCCAACGACAAAATTCAGGGTGCTATTGAAGCCAACTGTAACGACATCGTCACCACCACCGGCGTTAATGGTTGTCAGCGTGTTCAAAAATCCAGCAGCGGCGTTGATGGTGTCGCTGCCTAAACCCGCGTTCAGGGTGACTTGTCCAATGTTCGCAGTCCAACCGGCAGTCGCCGTTCCAGTTCTCGCGAAAAAGTTGTTGGTGACAACATAAGCGTTTGCCGATAAATCAGCCGCATCGTTGAAGTTGATAACATCCGCAAATGTGGCTGGGTTACCGAAGAATAGAAGTTGACCACCCACCACAGCGTCTAGCGTTCCAGCCTTACCGACGTTGACCGTATTGGTACCGTCGTTGCCGAAGATACTGAAGGTGGGCCCAGCTTTGGTTTGAACGTTGACGATGTCGCTGCCTTCGTCGGTGTTCACGTTAATCGCAGTTAGCCCTAAGGGAATATTCGAGAAGTCGACATCGATGGTATCGGCAGCATCGCCGCCAACGATTCCGTCGCCTGCATTGATGGTCAACGTGCCCTTGTTGTTGAACTCAATCGGTTCGAAAGCATCGACGGCCACTTTCAAGCGGGGCGCTACTGCGCCGTTGGTTAGGCTGATCGCGTTGGCCGCATCGGTTGAATTCACCGTCAAGCTAGCTACAACGACAGTGTCCACGATAGGCGCAAGGCCTGTAAAACGAATGTCAACAGTCGTTGGACCAGTGAAGCGAACTAGACCATCGCCGTTGTTCCCGCCACCAGCTACTGGTGGTGTGGTCGTTCCGACAAAATAGGTTTCACTGAAGGCCGCACTACCACCGCCCAACAAATTGAGCGCGTCGCCAGGTTGACCGCCCCCGTTGTAGTCGATGCCATTCACCGGAGCGAACAATCCGCCGGCAGGATTGTTGATGGTCAGCGTGTCGTCACCGGTGCCTCCAAGGAAACTGAAACTGGCAATATTTGCGAAGGGGACTGCTGGCCCGCCGTTGAGTGTATAGGTGCCGCTGTTGGGTCCTGTGGCAGTCACGACGACTGTATCAACCGCGGCCGATCCAGCAACGGTGATCGTATTAAGCGCTGCCGTGAGGCCTAAGTAACTACCTGCCCCGCCACCAATGGCTCCAACAAGGGTGAGAGCGCCCGTGGATAAGTTGACCGTGTACAATTTCCCATTGGTTGTCGCAAACGCGGTATTCACTCGGCCAATATTGGTTATTTCAAAACCGTAGGAATCCAGTCCGGTCACTGCAGTATCACCGACAAAATTTACAACTCCACCGTTAGGTGAGGGGCTGCCGTTGAGACCGCCGATGGTAACCAAATCATCGGTGTCGAAGTTGAGCCCGAATAGCGTGGTCGTAGCCAGCGTTCCGTCATTGTTCGTATACGAGACACCATTGATCCCAGTGGTGCTCAGGTTTGTGTCCGTAGCCACTAATGCGCCAGTATCCGGATGAACACGGAAATTCCCACCATCGCGATTGACGATGCGAATCCGGTCCACATTCGGATTGAAGTTAAAGCCAACGAATTGCGTGTCTGCTAAGGTAGCGCTCCAAGGTGCGACACCGACTTGAGAAGCAATTCCAGAGGCTGGATTGAGAGTGTATATGCGCCCAGTGCGAGTTGCTCCGTCGTCCACGATACCTAGGGCGTAGAGCTGGCCAGTTGCCGGTCGCGTGTCGATCCCCACAACCTGTTCGCCTGCAATCAATCCCGAAATCGCCACGTTGTTGCTAATCGTACCAGGGGTCGAACTATCAAACGTCAACAACTGATTGGCATTGTCGACCGCATACATTGTCGCCAACACACGACGCTCTTCGAGAGCTTCAAATCGATATCGACGTCGCTCTCGCGAGCGAATTTCGTTCCGACCCAAAACTCCATCTAAGAGCATTCTTAGAAAGGACTGACGATGTTTGCGAAAGGCTAGAAAACGACGAAACGAAGATCGATGGTTCATGGGGCAACTCTTGGAGGAAATCTTGGCGTAAATCAATGATGAATGGTGCCGCAACAGGAATCCCGTCCGGCACATTTTGACAACAATGGAAGCTCTTCTCGAAACAATGCTTTTGGGCCAATCCTAGCTCGGGAGAGCGGAAAATCGGACCAATGTGGTAACCAATTCCAAATAACTAGATTGAAAGGAAGGAAAACCTGCATTGATGAGTAAAATTGATGCAAACCGCAAAGTCAACACTTTCCACAAAATCATTACCCCGATTATTCAAGATTTCATGTTTGACAAGCGATTCGGACAGATTATTACCAACGGCGTTGTGAAAACTACCGAGCATAACCCGATACGTAAGTGAGGGACGTGCGAAATGGTCCCTCGCTTACGCTTCGGGTTGGGATACTCCAATCTGCCGCTCGCCTAAGTGAGATTCCTCGAAGCTATCTAGGATTGGGCCGTCGAGGCCTGGAATTCTGCACGGGACCAGGGCCGCGACGTGTTGTAAAACTTGGAAATGCGATCGCACTTTCCGCGAGAAGCCTCTGCATCCGCTGTCCAACCTCAACATTTGCAGCCCACACGTTGGTCGCTTCTCGCGGATCCATCTTAAGATTGAATAGCGAAACGCGACCATCCAAGGTTTGGACTAATTTCCAGTCGCCATCGAAAATCGCCATGTCGGAACCTGCGATGATGAACGGACCACGATCCTGTGGTTTGGCGTCTCGAAGCCCAGGCCACACGTTGTTTCCGTCAAACTTCTGATCCGGTTCCAACGACACTCCGACCGCAGTTGCGATGGTTGGGTAAAGGTCTTGGGCTGAAGTCACTTGCTGGCTGGTTGTTCCAGGTTCCAGTTGCCCTGGCCATCGCATGATGCATGGTACGCGGATTCCGCCTTCATACACCGACCCCTTGCCGCTTCGAAATGGTGCGTTTCTCCCCGATTGGTCAGCGCCATTGTCGGACATGAAAATCACAAGAGTGTTCTTCGTTAACCCATGATCATCGATGGCTCGTAGGACTCGGCCAACTGCTTCGTCGAGAGCATCGACTACGGCCGCTCTCAAGGCTTGATCGTTACTTAACTCGGAATACTTCGCAAGATAAGCATCGGGGGCACTCAATGGAAAGTGTGGAGCGTTGAAGGCAACCTGCAAGTAGAACGGGGCTTGTGTCTTGCGTTCGTCGATGAGTCGAACCGCTTCGTTCGCAAGGAGGAAAGTCGAGTAACCAGGTTCGTTCACCGTTTGGCCATTGCGTTGCCAGTCCACGTCGCCACGCCTGTTCGTGTGTTTGTAGTAGTCGACCTCTGGGCCCTCGAAACCATAAAAGTGGTCGAAGCCGCTTTTCAAAGGTGGACTGGCTGTTCCGAGATGCCATTTGCCGACCAACCAAGTTTGGTAACCAGCGGACCGCAACGTTCGCGGCAATGTCGGTAAGTCCGCAGGAAGTCCAGGATCTCTGGCACCCAGGGCATAGGCGATCCCAAATCTTCGAGGCATTTGGCCGGTGAGCAAGGCGGCGCGTGAAGGGCTGCAAAGCGGATAGCCGTAGTACCTCTTCAACTCGACGCCTTCGGTCGCAAAACGATCGATGTTGGGTGTACGACTGACACCCCCATGCATCCCCAAGTCGCCCGAGCCTAGGTCGTCGACAAATAAAACCAAGACGTTTACTTTGGTTTTCTCTCGTTGTTCGATCTCGGGTTGAGCAAAAAGGAAAGCTCCAAATCCTAGCACCAGAAACACAACCAGCGATGGGTTTACAATGCGGATAAGCATACAGACTATCTTGGTAAAAATTTGGAGTGCTGGGATTCATCCCAGCTTTAAGATCGCCCTGCAAAATACGAGGCCGCATCGGGCCAGAAGCGCTTTAGGCCGAGAGTATTGGCCAATCTGTTCTAGAGCTATGGTAAGCATCCCCCGAGTAAAACTCGGGGGCATTGCCATGCCGTCGGCTTTTTGCCGAGGGTATTGACCATTTGTTCTAGAGTTATGGTAAGCATCCCCCGAGTAAACTCGGGGGCATTGCCATGCCGTTGGCTTTACGCCGAGGGTTTATGATTGTGGGTCGGGATCAGGTCTTCGAGGTCGATCGCCGCCCGCACCGCCAGGAGCACCAGGACCACCTCGTCCGCCACCGGCACCACCCCGTCCGCCTTCTCTGCCGCCAGGACCACCTTCTCTGCCACCGCCAGGTCCGCCACCGCCAGGTCCGCCGGCTCCTGGTCCGCGACCTTCACCGCCAGGACCGCCTGCTTGGCTGCCATGTCGCTCGATAAACGAAGCGATAAATTTTTCAAGTTCGTCCTTGTTAAGCTTTCCGTCTTTGTCCGCATCAAACTCCATCGCGTGGGTCAACATTCGATCTGGATTGATGGTCATTCCTTGTCCGCCGCCAGCACCACGTCCACCAGCCCCAGGCCCACGTCCTTCACCGCCAGGTCCGCCAGGTCCACGACCTTCACCACCAGGTCCACCGGCACCAGGGCCGCCAGCCCCAGGTCCACGTCCTTCACCGCCAGGTCCGCCAGGTCCGCCACGGCCACCGCCGCCGGGTCCGGCTGCCCCACCCCCCCCGCGAGGCTGTCCGACGAATCCGCCGCCGCCACCGAAACCACCTCCACCACCACCACCAATTCCGGCAGGTCGGTATTCATCCTCGGACAGTTTGCCATCCTTATTCTTGTCGAGACTGATTAGCGCAGCAGTTGCATTTTTGATTTCCTCAGCCGAGATGACCCCATCATGGTCCGCATCCAACGCTTCCATCAGAGGAGATCGTCCGCGAGGCTGGCCACCACCGCCAGGTCCGCCAGGTCCGCCGCCACCAGGTCCACCACCGCCACCAGGCGGTTGAGCCATCGCACTTGATGCGCCTACGACGAACAAAATGCCAAGGGTCCACATACATCGTTTCATAGCAAACTTCTCCAGAGGATTGGGGGTCTTCGTTTTGTGCCCCAAAGGGCTTTCAGCATTACTTCGCCAACAAGGCGAAATCCAAAATATCTTTAGGCGAATGGCAGATTGAAGTATCCCAACCCGAAGCGTAAGCGAGGGACAATTTCGCAGGTCCCTCACTTACGTATCGGGTTGTGATTGGTCGTTTTCACATCGCCGTTCGCCTTATTCGACAACGCGAAACACGTCGTTCTTCTTAAATACAATTGGGCCACCGCGACCCTCGTCCACAAATTCAATATGGCAATCGAACAACACACCCAGGGGTGCGTCATCCGAAATCTTGATCTCGGCTGAGACGATATTTCCTTCACGTTTAATCGCGGTTGCTTCGTACGGTCCGATTTGGACCCAATTGGGTTTTTCCGTTGGCACCCGGCGTCGAAGTCCATTCTCAGGTTTGAGTTCAAACTCAATCGTGTGTGTTTTGCCTCTTGACGCAGTCCCTGGACGAACTGAGGTGATCACTTTATCCATTCGGTTTTCGCCTTGTTGGGTATTGTCAACGAGAGCGCCTGTTTGGCCACCTCGCAACCCACGGTTGTTCGATGTCTCCACCACGCCAGCATAACCACCCAAAATATATGGGAATCTTCCAGGGGTGACGTGATAGTGATAACCCCGAACTTCATCAAAGTGACCGTTGCAAACATCGAGTGCCGCTGATTTTGTCAAATCTTTTGCCATCACCCCTTCGGATTCATAAGGTCCATAAAGGGGAAATCCATCGAATGCAAAGCCAAGAATGGGTGAATGCTGCTTGCCATCGTCCTTAAAAGGGGACTTCACGCAGTTTGGATATTTGTGATAGTGATACACGCCCGTCTGCTGAGGGTGGCCACAGCAGGAATCCAGCCAAACCTCCGAGTATCCCTCGACAGCATTCATGCCGGCCATCTCGTAGGGATTGAAGAAAACGACCCCGTTGAGCGCCGTTCCGATGGGACCCATCGGCAACCGCGTGATCTTGTCCGCGAGTTTCGGAACGAGAGGTAAACGAAAAGTGAAATTCTGAACCCGAATCGAATTGGGATTGCCGCTGTTCGGGAAAACAGCCGTTGGATGATTAGGATAACCCTGGCTTTCCATGATCAAGAACTGCGAATCGTGACTCAATCGGACATTGTCGATTCCGTCTTTGTTCGAGTCTTTCGTGTGGTACGAAAAAAGATCGACAACCCGATCGCCATCCTTATAGTAATAGATCGGCGTCTCGCCTGGTGCTACAAACCAACGACCGCCAACGGCAACCAAATCTTTTGGCAACTCGTCGGCCCAGCAATTAGCCCCGGGACAAGCGACCATCAAAACGACAGCCCAAATCCAAACGGCCGTTCGTTTCATTCCAACGATTTTCCTCAAGCAGTCCGACATAGAAAATCCATCCTTTTCAGCAATGCGTTGTCTGTGAACATTAATCTACAGCCCGTTAACGACACTACCGTAGCATAGTCCCCTGAATTTTACGTGAAGGGATGCAGTCACAAACACAGCTTCCCAGCCGAAGCCACTATGAACGACACTCGGAGGCCGACCTGGAACCCGCTGGCTGCATTGTCCCTCGCTTACGCATCGGGTTGGGGCAATCCAATTTGCCGCTCGCCCCTAAGACTCGGGGGGCATTTTACCACCCGTTGGAGATGGGAAGTTAATCCTTGCCGTAGTGCTTTACTTTGTCCCAGTATTCCTCGAAAGCTTTTGGCTTATGGAAGTTTGGACTGTTATCAAAGTCATGGCAAACTGCGCACTTGTCACTTGCGCGATCCAACGGCAATTTCATTTCGTCACGGAGTTTTTTGACCATGTCATCATCAGCTTGAACATCGCCCATTTCTGCAGCGACGTGCTTGGAACCTGGCCCATGGCAGTTCTCGCATCCATTGGCAACCATATGTGGCGTCTTCTCCAGCGATTCATAACCTGAACGATACGGAGCAAAACTCTGTGGGTTCCAGCCCGTAACGTGACAGGCCAAGCATTCTGGATCGAAATGCCTTGCCATCGAACGCAAGGGTGGTTGGACAATTGTGTCCGTTGCGTGCGCATGTGCCGTGTCTTTCCAGGTTTCAAAGGCCTTCGTATGGCATTCGCCGCATTTCTCGGATCCTACAAATTCTCGGGTGGACGGGTGTGTCATTGGGCGCTTCCCAAGTCCATCCAACGAAACGGTTTTGAGTTCATCTTGGTATTTGCCAAACAACTCCGTCAAGCGAGGTGAGTCTTCAAACTGAGAGCTCAAGGCAACCCGCTGGTAACGAAATGGCTCCTTGACATTATCAAATACGCCGAACAAGCCGGTGTACATGCCTTTCGTTCCTACCTGCACCATGACGCTGGCTGTGCCTGGAATCCGTTCTGGTTGAAAGGCTGGTTCACCGAAGCCGCCCGAAGTTACAATCAGCGAAAAATCCGGTACCGCCTTTGCGATCAAGCGAGACTCTTCCAAGGATGCATGCGATATCAATACCGTGTAATCGCACTCTTCGGACCGCAGCTTGGCTGAAACTTCTTTGAGTGCCGGAATGGCTTTTGACATCGAAACAGAATCGTTGTCCCGTACCTTTTTGGCATTCTCATCGCCAAGTACCGTCGTAATTCCTATCTTCTTCTTGTTGACGACGATTGTCTTGTACTTGACGTCATAATCGGGCGCGATGCTGACATTGGCGGACACAAATAGTCCAGGCTTGTCGATCAGCGAATAAATCAGCGAATTGGTATCAAGCAGCAAATCGTCTTCGCCAAACCCTACAGCTTGGTACTCCAGCATTTGGAATGCGGTGGCCGTCCAACCAAACTTGATGTCGGCTTGGCGACCGCGGCGTGGATCCGGCAGTCCGTCTGAAACGTGGAAAACTTGGCCACCAACATCGATCGGAATGACATTCCAACCACGTTTACGAACCGAAGTCAAGAAGGTGTCTCGTCGACTCAGTCCCCCTTTTTGGTTTTCCAGTCCCGTGCAACCACAAGGCTCAATGTAACCCGTCTGATTACCCGTAACGAAAAAGACGAAAAGCGGATCCTTCCAATCAACTGCGATCTTTTGGTTCTTTTCTTCGTTGGTGGCGACACTGATGGGAGCGATGCCATCCAGTTTCTGTGCGTTCTGGAGGGGGTTGGCTCTTGCCGCATCCGAAGTCAGTTTGCCATCATTGAGCGTGGGCTTGTTATCCGAATTTGTCTGAGGCTTTTCATTCCCGCCGAGACTATTTGATGAAAATCGGATCTTAACCTTGGATTCCTTCAAGTCCTCTTTGGAATGCGTGCCTGTAGGTGGCTCACCGCGGAGATTTGGGAGCACGACGGAAACAGTGAAGCCGATACTCAATACTAGCAAAGCCTTGAAAGATCTCCGGCTATTTGAATCACTTCGATGATCTGCCACTGTCCGATGCTCCTGCAATGCAAGCGGGCTGGATTGACTATTCCAAAATGCGGAACTTGATGTACATCGGAAACTGTGGCGCGCTTTCCATATTGCTTTCCAGAACAATCTTAGCAAAATCCTTGCCGAAGGTACCCGCGAACTCGATCGGCGGTGTTCCTGGTGGAATCTCAACCGTAACCGAAAACATTTTCTGTTTTGTGGACAATCCCTTCAGTTCGCTGATCGTTACTCGGATAGCGTCTTGAGCTGAATCTGGTGTGACTTTAGCAAGCTTGATCTGGATTGCATCGGGTTCGTCGGTTTTAACGGCCAAAACGAAACTCTTTTTCAAACCTTCCGAGGATTTCGCTGCCCCGAGGGAAAAAGTATTGCGTTCTTCGTTGTAATCGGGCCCGGCAACCACCCGTATCGGCGAAACACATCTGCCTTGAATCGGGAAATCAATTTGACCTTCTTTGCTGTCTTCTTTCTCGGACTTCTTATGAAAAACCATGTTGCCGGAAAGGGCTCCAGCCGGCAGACCTCGTTTCAACCGGATCGTGAAATCCAAGTAGTAGCGAGCATCGGAAAACGCTGGAATTTCGCCTATCTCCAGTTTCTTTGGACTCCCCATTTCGCAAATAACCCTTGAGTCCTGGTGCGAATCCGACCATCTGGCATTCTCAATCTCAAGCGGAGTCTCTTCAAAGCTATAGAGTCTCCCCTTTTGCTCGCTTTCCGCTGCAGCAAGGAAGTCCCGGAAATCGGCCACCGGCGGATCGAAAACGTGAGCTTGGCCAATCTTCCCCTTGATGGTCAACTTGATTTCTTCTTGATCGATAGCACTCGTAGATATCGTTGCGGTTTGGCCGAAATCCGACAGGCTGCCTTCAGCCAGCCATTCCAGTTCCACCTGCGTTTGCTCCCCGGCTTTCAGCGTCGTCGCATCTAGTTTGCCGACCGTGCACTTGCAGGTTGCCGATTTATAAACCACTTCGACCGGCGTTTCACCAATATTCTTGAATACGAAACTGTGTGAACGCTTGGTTCCCAATCTCATCGTTCCGAAATCGAACTCCGGTCCACCAATCACCTCGATTTTGCCAGGTTTCTGGGTGGAAGTTTTGGCTTTTTGAATTGCCTCCTCCATGTCCTCAACCGAGCCCATGATGTTTTTAATATTGGCTGTCCGTTTCTGGAACTGAGAAACAGCAATTCCGTATCCAATTCCGATACACGCGACGATCAAAGCTAATGTTCGCATTTTTGGACTCAAACAAACCGGAAACCGGCGGCAATAGGGGGGGGAATAAAGACTTTATGGTAACAGGGAGACAGGCTTGTGCCAGCCACAAACTGCCAGCCACGGACAATGCCTTTCCGAGCTTCTACAAGCTACGGAACGTTTGTACGCAGCCATCGCAAGATGGGTTCGCCTTTGGCATAATCCGGTTGTCGAGCTATTCGTGCACTTCCCTCGAGCGGAGCGGCAATAGCCTCCCAATGAGCTGGAAAAAAGACGACTACCGCCGATAGTTTCCGGTCCGAGTGCGTTGTTTTCCTGTCAATTTCCTCAGCTTTGTTCCCGTGCAACCTTGCTTCGCCGGCTTCACCACACCACGCCGCTCCAACCGCCGCTTGCAACTGTGTTTGGGCGGAATTCGGATAGAGCTCCGCGGCTTTCAAAAAATAACGGTACGCAAGTTTCTTTTTTTCAATGTTGGAAGCTTTCCCCTGACTTCCCACGTATTCGACGTCGGCCAATATCGCGTACCATTTGCCGCATTCCGTAAACGGCATCCACTGGTTTGGGTCTCTCCGGATGTACTCCTCGCAACTGGCTTCGAATACCTCGACAAGCTTTTCTCGCGACGCCTGGGACAGATCCTTACTGCGAAGCATCTCTACGCATCGATTCGCGGCGACTCGCGGCAATTCTGGATCGAATGGGTCCACCTTTGCGAGATCAAGCCATTGTCGCGGCTCTTGGCCAGCCGCAGCGCTGTCCGAAACAGCACTTACAACTGTTGGGGAACCCAAAACAGGCAAACACATCGTTCTTGCAAAGTCTGCCAGTATCAGAATCATCACCAAAACTCCCAACACGGGATAAAGCCAAAAGCCTTCTTTCACGCCTCGATTGGCACTATCCCCCCGGACCGATGCCATTCCAAAAGCGAGTCCGACCAAGACACAAACACTGTTCATCAAACCGGGCTGCATCCAGCCGCCTGACGCAAGCAAGTGCACCAAAACGACGCAGGCCGATATCAGACAAACCGAGGCTGTCATTTCGTTGCAAACAATCCATCGCAGACGTTGTACGATCACAAACGCCGCAACCGAAACGACGACAAACAAAATCGACGTTGTGAACGAATCGTCATCGCTGAAGAAGAACCCGAATAACAGAATCCCAAGACATCCCAATGTCCCCCCGCCTATCATAGCCAACCGACCGTCTTCCATGGCACCCTCGTTCGATGCAAATGGACTTGCCTCGCCGGTGCGTTGTCGACTCAAGTGAAGCATTTTCAAAAAAAGCACAATTAGGATTGAAGCTAAAACGGCCAGGAGCGGCAAACCACCTGTCGTCCCGGTTTCCAAAATAAAATTGTGAGGGTCTGCAGGTGATTCTGAAGCTGTCATCACCTTGACTCGATTGTAATTCTGTTGAAAGTTGGCGACCCCGTATCCGGTCCACGGCTCCAATTTCATCAGCGCAATCGCCCCGCGCCAATAGTCAAACCGGTACGAGAGGGACTTCCCAGCTTCCGCAACAATCATCGGGTCTCGAATCAAGAAACCACACAACGCCACAGTGCATAACGCTGTTACCCCAGACAGGGGAATACGAAATCGTCTCGCAAACGCCCAACCGCTCCGTCTCAAGATCGGATGAAAAACACACGCGGCAATCAAACCGAGGATCGCGGCCAGCCAAGCCGAGCGGCTCTTGGTAAACAACAAGGTAACAAAGAAGCCGCTGCTCAAGCTGGCCCCTAAAATCAGCGACGCCCAAGAAAATCGTCTCGCTTTGGAACCATGCTGTTCAGTGTTACGTACCATAGTCGCGGCAGCCTGACCGCCGCACATCACCACTACGAAAACCAACCAAGCAGCCATCAAGCCAGCCAGAGAATTCGTTAGCGCAAAGGGACCTGTCGGTTCCAAGCTCTCGAGGCGATTCGCAAACTGCATCGCTTCCGATGAGCCGGCAAGAATCCCCATTTCGGAGAACATCGAATCGGGATCCAATGCAAATCGCGAGCGAAAAGCAGGCATACTAAAACAATATTGATAGATCGCGTAGGCCACAGTCCCCGCGGCGCAACTCAACATCAACCCACAAACCGATTCAGCAATTCGCGATCTCATACAAAGCTTTGAAACAGCCAGTATTAAAACCCCTTCGGCTATCCATTGCCAACATCCGTTGTACGCAAATCGGGCGTTTCCTCGGCCAGGTACCAATGTGGTGCATACCCAAAGCCAAACTCCAAAAACAGCGAATGAAACACCGAGCCAACGGAACAACTCGCCCGACTCTTGTTGATACGACATGAGCACAGTGTCAATGGCCACGAAGAACCCAACGCACATCGCCAGGATAATGAATGGTAGGGAACGACCGAGTGAAACACTCGTCGCGTCGCAAGGATTGAACTGCGAGAGAACCAGACACACGGCTAACAAAAAACAGGCTAGCTGTGCGGGTAATCGGTACACCCACGTCTCTTTTCGCTCACCTATCGGACTCAACTCTTTGCGCATTAGCTTTCAGCTACGACCCATTCGCTTGGTTCGGACCGGTGAGACTCTCTAAGACACCAACAAGTACGAGCATACATAACACGATGGATAAAACGATCAACGCTCCCCAAAGGTCCGTTCTTGGTAACAGCAATGCTCCAAGCGAACAGGTGACCGTCGCCAAGTAGATAGTAATCACCGATTGCTTCTTGGTCATGCCTAAGTCAACTAGACGATGCGAAAAATGTCGCTTGTCCGCTTGAAATGGACTTCGTCCCTCGCGAATACGGATCCAAATAACACTCACCATGTCATACAGTGGAATCGCAAGCACGCACAAAGGTGCAAGCACCGCATGTGGCGTCGTTCCTTTGGCACCCGTGTATGTCGACAAAAGCGAGGCAATCGCGATCCAGTAACCGACAAAATAACTACCTGCGTCCCCCATGAAAATAGAGGCTGGAGGCCAATTGTGCTTAAGAAACCCTAACAAGGCACCCACCATCACCAAAAGCATGGCGGCGACAAACAACTGCGGCTGCCCTCGCGCGGACTCGGGTGTGACCACCAACATCAACGCCAACATCGCACATATGATGGCCGCGACCCCTCCGCTCAATGCATCCATGTTGTCTAACATGTTGAATGAATTGATCAGCATGACGATCCAAACAACGCTCAATATGGAAGTCAGCCATGGTATCCCAATGAACGCGGTCAGTTGTAAGTGTTGCCAATAGACGACCGCTCCTGCAACCAGAAACTCAACCCCCAACCGCGATTGCCAGGGCAACGAAAAACGGTCATCGAGCAGGCCTAAGACGGCCAAAATAGTCCCACCCGCGAGGAGTACCCAAATTTCCAAGGCCTTCGACACCAAGCCAGGAACATATTCCAGCAATCCAGCGGGAAGCAACCCCTTCGCAACCGTTTCATTAAAATGAATTGCAAACATTCCAACCGTTCCGATTACAAAGGTCCCGGACACTCCTGCCCAAATCCCAAGTCCGCCTCCAAGCGGAACAGGAACCGTGTGGACCTTTCTTGCGTTCGGCTTGTCAAGCAATCCAAAGGCCTGTGCATGCCGCTTCACCCATCCGACAGCCAAAACGGAGATAACGAAAGCCGGGAGAACCGTCACCAGCAACACCCCTGCAATCTGCAACCAAAAAGAATCCGTTGGGTTACTTTCCATAGGTTCCCCTTTTGCAACCATGTACCGTAGGGGATGTCATTCGAGTTCGGAATCCTGAAGAGTTGATCCGGCGGGATTTCTCAAAACCGACGCCACCTTTTTGGCCAAATGCTTTCGACCTTCGTGAAAGAATACTCGAAAGTCATCCCTTTGATAGTCGGGATACGTCCATGGCATTGGCTGCCAGTGTTGATCGCGAAAGGCAAGGGTCACTTCAGCATAAATTCCGTCCCTCAGATAAATGCGATGTTCTCGATTTTTGGTTGACGCCAACACCAACTTGGTCATCGACATGTAACCTGGGTCAATATTCAGTGGCCGCTCCTCGTCGAACGCGAAGCTCTTTGCGAGATCGCTTTCCCATGCATGCATCATCAACTTATGCTTCGCTAAGTCGGCTGGATCGTACCAACTCGCTAGGATCGCAAACTGCTTCTTTAACTGATCCCCCATCGTGGATCGGTAATACAACGATTCCGTAAACGGAAATACAGGACTGAGGATGGCGATAGGCGACAACTGCACCGCGACCCTCTCCCAAAGCCACTCCAGGGCTGATTCATGCCTGCTGAATGCCGCAATCACTTGCAAACAAGGGGGATGCTGTTTTACAAAGCCCATTCCGCTGTCGCTTACCTCCCTTTCTTCTTGCCAGGACGATTGGGATCCGCCGCATCCGCGGCCTTGGCTCTCTGCAAACTCATCTGAGCATCGGCAAACCTCTTTTGCATTTTGCCTGCTTCAGCCCTTATTTTTCTCAGTTTCCCCTCTATTACGTCTATTTCCTTTTCCTTCTTGGTAACGTCGCTCAAAGCCTGAACAACCATTCGATCTTTCTCGACTTCTCCAATAGGTAGAAGTTGTCTCTTCTTATCCAACTCCGCTTGCTGTTCCGATAAGTGTTTCATCGCTTCCTTAGCGGCGGAGTCCATTGCGATGAATTCGTTCTCAAGCTCCATCGGCTTGCTGATCAATTTCTGAAGTGGCTTTAATTTTTCGTCATGGTCGTTGCCAACCTGTTCCACGTCGTCCAACAATGCTGCTTTGGCCACCTTCGCGCGATCCGCTGCCTCCTTGGCTTGAATCCAATTCGGTGCCGTATGAAGTTGTTCTCGCAACCTCGCAGATATTTCCTCCAATGCAGCCCCTGCTTGTCGAACTTTCGACAGGGCTGCTGGTATCCCGATTTTTGCGCCAAGACGATCTTCGACTTCGTCTCGAACGTCACGGGCTTTCTTTTTAAGCTGTCGCAATGACAAAGCGGACTTCTCCAAATTGACGGTCTCGGAACGAAGATCTTTCTGAATCGCCGAAAGATCTTTTTTTGCATCCGACAACGAACGTTCCGCATTGGCGACTCGTTCGTTCTCGCGACGTTCGTCTTGTTTGGAATTGTTTCCCTGTTGTCCCAAAGCAATACTACTCGAGCTCGACAAACACGTACAAATAACTAGAAATGCAAATAGAATGCGATTGATGATGGTTTCTCCAATATTCTTCTCAGAAGGGACCAAAAGGTGAAAACACATACCGGATGTCGACTTCAAATCACCTACAGGACCAAGCACCAAGTGGAAATTTACCGCTGGAAGCTTTAACTCTTAAACCACCAACAGATCCCATACGGGTTCGATTACATGGATTGTATCCAAAAAACCAGCTGGAGAAGAGATGTTTGATGTAGGGGATCACGAAATTCACGCCTTGCGTTACGGTAGCAGGTATCCTGAGTAATGGTTTTGCATTGTTTGCGAACTCCCATCCAGGCCCAATGATTCCAGCTAGGTAGTAATGTTGCGCCCTCGACGTCACCGAAATACTTCTGACGATTCCGAACAGGAACAGGATGTCAGTTCCGAAAGCGGCTTGCGGCTAATGCACAAAAGCACCGTCGGCGGTCAACAACCTACCAATTGGTCGCCGGTCCCTTGGAATATTGTCGTCCCGACACATCGCCGAGAAAAAGCGACCGAAGGGTTGGTGATGGGATGTGCCGTCGCCGAAGCATTGTCACTTTCACGCAACGGCATTCACCCAAGAGTCGGACTAAAGCTCTTTGGTAGAAACCCACTTCAGTTTCAGTTCCAGCCAGAAACGGGTGTTACGAGTCACCGTACTCACGCATTGCTGATGACGTTTCAGGCTATGCTTCAGTCTAAAACAGCCGCCAGGATCTTCGCTGCAAATCTGAAAAAACGAATCGCTTGGTACCAGCGAGCCTTTCCTTTTAGGCACACCTATATCCATTTGTCTCGACTCGTAAGCCGAATCCGAAAAAGACGAGTCGATGATGCGATGACCTTTGGTTTGGCGGATGATCCGCTCGTTCGATCACTGGTGCTGAGCATCATGTTACAAGGATGCGTAGAATCAGCCACGAATTGGTTCCAGCTTTGTGTCCAAGTCTCCCATGCCGACTCACGCGTTCTACATGCTAGCATGCTTGTTGGATATGCAGCTCAACTTGCCCAAATGGTGGATCAACAAAACATCGCCCCCTCTGAGATCCTCAGCCGATTGATCGCGGTAACGGACGAACCCGAACTTCGATCCATGCTTTTGAAACTTGGCGACTCGCTGTCTCACAACCATACCATGGCTGCTTATGCCAAACTACAAGGATGGGGAAATGGAATTCCACCCGATGTTTTCGCCTCCTCCCTGGTCGGTATATACGCTTGGTTGCGGCACCCCAAACGCTTTCGCAATTGTGTGGAACGCACCATCTTGCTCGGAGGTGCTTGCAGCAGCCCAGCCGTCATTGCAGGATCGCTATCCGGGATCTCCTTGGGAAAGAAAGGAATCCCTCCAGAATGGCTGCGAGAGGTTTCGACGTTCCCCCATTCCCACAAATGGCGAGAGCAGTTGATTGAGCGGGTCAAGGATTGGCCGCACGGCGTTGACGACATACATGAAACAATGGCCTTGCCATCGTCATTCCTCGGCCAACTTACACGCAATGTTGCGTTTTCGCTTTTTAGAATGGTGAATGGTTTGATCCGGCTCCCCATGCGTCTAACACAGTTCAGCGTCACAAAACGCAAATAGTGTTCAGTGTTCAGTGTTCAGTGTTCAGTGTTCAGTGTTCAGTGTTCAGTGTTCAGTGTTCAGTGTTCAGTGTTCAGTGTTCAGTGTTCAGTGTTCAGTGTTCAGTGTTCAGTGTT
>JANMLD010000368.1:0-30059 GCA_031372345.1 Pirellula sp. | reverse complement strand
AAGCAGGCCACCGTTGGTGTTCAATAAGGCCACTTCGTTGGGTGGCAATCCCGTCGTCAAGTCGCCAGCGTTCATTGGTGGAATGCCAAAGAAATTGGCCATGCCTTGTCCGCTCGGTAGACCAAAGGCTAGTCCACGTCGAAGATTCCTTGCTGCTAGAACCGCCATTAGGCCGCTGAATCCGGGCAGCGACTCGAGTCCAATAGCCATGAAGCTATCGATTTTGCGGGCTTTGTTGTTAACTGGCACTGGAACGCCGGTGTCAAAGAATGCATTGAAGTCAACGACCCAATTCGAAAACACCGGCAGCCGAGGATTGCGATTGAATTCGAACACTTGGCCAAGTGTGGCCGCGATAAAATTGAAGTTCACCCAATAGGAATCGCGGATCAGACTGTGGCCGAAGCGATAGGCAGCCACCGCGAATTCCACTGGCATGCGGAAATGGCTACCGACAGGTGCAACCACGCTCGCCATAGCGTTGGTCACGACTGCGCTTCCACAGATCCTTCCTAAGAAATCATGAACCACAGCCCATTGGTAGTGATGCGTAACGATTCGTTTTGCCTCTGCGAAAATGTCTCCTGAAAATGCAGCCGCCAACAATAGATCTACAACTGCATTATGGAATCGCAGCATCGCATGGTGGAACTGGACAACGATCAAGTTCTCGTCGTTTCGCGGATCACCAATGACGGCCGTATTTGTCCCCGAAATACGAGGAACGTCAAAGGTCGATTGAGTCAACATGCCACCTGGTGCACCGTTATTGCTGGGACCACCTGAGCCTGTATTTGTATTCCTACCAGTCTGGAATTTAATCGCAGTTGAGGGACCACTTGACGGAAAAACATAAAAGAATGGGTCAAGACCTGGTCCCCTGCCGTAAACGGAATCCAGATCCAAGGTTGGACTACGCATGTTATTGATGGAGTTTGCGTCGGTGTCTACGTCCAAAGAGGAGGACACATCCAAGGTGATGTCGTGGTCGACGAACTGACCAAAATAGGTGAAGCCTGCAGGTATGGTAGACACTCCGGCGTCAGCCGGATTCTGAGATCCAGGATTGGGGTCTCTGCCAGGGTCCCCCATCAAGTTTCCAAGTTGGCCAAGGAGAGCTTGGGTCGTGACATTGAAAGGCAACTTCGTCGCTGTTCGGATGGCAGAAGAAGACATGTATCCGAATCGATCGGCACATGAAGTGATCAGTGGGGGAAATGGAAACCAGGAAAGCGAAAGCTTGGCACCATGGAATCGTTTTGCATCGGGTTTTATGGCACGCACCGACGATTTGATTTCTCCGGCCGTCTTTTCTCGAGGGGCCGGTGCTGGTTTAATTCGGTTCACGCTGGTCAAAAGGTCTTCCACGGAAACCGTTGGACGCAAATTTAGTTCGTTCAAGCGATTTCGCAGTTCCTCCAGGTCGATACGATTGGAGTTCTTGAAGCCCTTCGGAATCGACGTCTGAGAAAGGAATTGTTGCAACTCCGCTGGGATTTCCTGTGTAGAAGGGACGACATCGGCGTCCAGCTTGCTTGCACTCTTCGCCTTCTTACTATCTGCAGCTTTCTTCTTTGCGGGCATTTTGTTACTTCCTCAATTCGATAGAATATCCGTGAAATGATTTTCGCTTGTCTTGAATATATCAATTATCCACGGTCTCACGTGATTCATTTGGCTGGTCGAAATCGATTGACGGCAATTTTTGCGAATTTTGCGAATGAAGCTAACATTCAAGTTCCTTTTCGAAACATCAAAGATTGCGGCATATTATCATGGGGATGAGACGTGCTTTCAAACTTCGATATCGGGGAATTGACGCATTCGTGAGAACTTTCAGTGCACAAGATGCAGTTCAAAACGCGCTCGGTTGTATCTGGTTGGTTGTTTTGCTTCTTAACTGGCTTGGTTTGATTCCCGTTGCGAGTTGTGACGCCGATGAACGAGGCAGCCGTGTAACTTCCGGTTTGGCCGCTCTCTACACCTTGGATGCGAGTCCGTCCGACATGAGTGCGATTCGCGATACGTCCGGGCAAGCGGAACCGCTAGACATCAGGATAGACAAACCACAAGCAATCGGATTTCGCCACGGAAAATTGAATCTAGTCAGCCCCGTTACGATCGCATCCGACGGGCCAGCAACGCGATTGATTCTAACCTTGAAAAAATCCCGGGCGCTGACGGTCGAGGCTTGGTTGAAGCCGCAATCCGTCCAACAATCTGGCCCGGCTCGCATCGTATCACTGTCTCTGGATACTTCACAGCGAAATTTCACGCTCGGTCAGGAGAAAGGCCGATTCGATTTTCGCTTGAGAACAACGGCTCGCGATAGTAACGGCATCCCGTCAACGTCCACTCAGGACGATGTCGTCGCGACGAAATTGACGCATGTAACTTGCACTCGCAATCGTCAAGGCGTGGCTCAACTATTTATTGATGGCCAGTTGCTGGTCACATCACAAGTGGATGGCACGTTCGACAATTGGAGCGACGACTATCGATTCGTGATCGGTAACGAAGTTACTGGAGATCGTCCATGGCAGGGTGAACTGTACCTAATCGCCATTTATTCAAGAGCGATTGAACCGTGGGAGGTGGCGCAAAATTATACGGCCGGCGTGCCGAGATCAGTTGACTTCGCCTCGATGCTTCCGTCGGCCAATCCCGACAAAGCCGATTTCGTTCAACACATCCAGCCCATCTTTCGAAAACACTGTTATGAGTGTCATTCAGCCGACAAGGAGGACGGTGGCCTGAACCTCGGAATACGTCGCCGCGCGATCGAGGGGGGCGATCATGGCTCTGTGTGGATCGAAGGGAACAGTGCGGAAAGCCGACTAATTCATTACGTCGCTGGTAATAATAAAGAAGCGGTCATGCCGCCAGATAGCGAGGGATTGAGTCGCGACGAAATTGCACTTCTACGAGCTTGGATCGACCAGGGAGCGATTTGGCCAAATGGAATCGATATCCCGGATCCGCGTTTCGAACAAGCAAAGTCACATTTTGCATTCCAGCCACTTCGCTCTCCTGCCGAGCCCAGTATCGTCAACGATCGATGGCACAGAAACCCGATTGATCGCTTCATTCTATCACGACTCGAATCGTCCGGAATTACGCCAGCCCCGCAAGCTGAAGCTAGGCAACTGGTTCGCCGGGTGACGTTGGATCTAATCGGCTTGCCTCCATCGCCTGCGGATGTCGCCGAGTTTTGCACAGCGGCTGAAGAAGATATTGATCAAGCTCAAGAGGCGCTAATCGATCGATTGCTAGGCTCATCACACTATGGGGAGCGTTGGGGGCGGCACTGGCTCGACGTTGCACGTTATGCCGACAGCGATGGCCAAGAGAGTGATCGCGATCGACCGAATGCATTTCACTATCGCGACTTTGTTATTCAAGCACTAAACAATGACATGCCATACGATCAGTTTGTTCGCTGGCAATTGGCTGGTGACGAATACGAGCCGGACAATCCAGAAGCCATTGCAGCAGTTGGATTTCTGTCGGCTGGCCCGTTTGCTGCACTTCCCAATCGATTGATGGAAGATGAGCGACTGCGCCAGCGTTACAACGAATTGGATGACATCGTCTCGACGGTTGGCACGGGACTCTTGGGACTGACGTTAGGTTGTGTGCGTTGCCATGATCATAAGTACGATGCGATTCCAGCCCGAGACTACTACAGCATGCTCAGCGCATTTCATGGTGGCGAACGCGGCGACGTTGAAGTCGGCCCGGGTAAGACCAAAGTTTTCACCTATCGAGATCTAAGCCCCAAACCTGCCACGACTTGGCTGTTTCAACGTGGCAATTTCTATGATCGCGATCAACCTGTCTCGCTCAGTTTCATATCGATTATGACTGGAAAGCGATCCCCAGAGGAATATTGGGAGGCAGCTCGCCAAGAAAGCCCTTCCAAATCGAGCACCAAGCAGCGCCGAGCAATGGCGCAGTGGATGACGGATACCGAACATGGAGCCGGTCCTTTGCTGGCTCGGGTCATCGTCAATCGAATATGGATGCATCACTTGGGTCAAGGTCTGGTACGCACGGCGGGCGACTTCGGTGTACGTGCCGATCCGCCGACGCATCCAGAACTGCTCGAATGGTTGTCCCATGATTTCGTTGCCAACGGTTGGCAAATCAAGCGACTGCATCGATTGATTCTGACCAGTTCTGTATATCGCCAAAGCAGTTCAGCCCCGATGCAAGCCTCCGACCCAGACAATCGATTGCTATGGAGAATGCCGATACAACGTTTGGAAGGCGAAGTGTTGCGAGATGCCATGTTGTCCGCGAGTGGTACACTCAATTTGGCAGCGTTTGGACCTGCTATTCGGCCTCCGGTCACTGCAGAAGCGATGCTCGCTCGCAACGTCCAAGACAAGTACCCCGAAAAAATTCCAGATGGCCCCGAACAACGTCGACGCTCAATCTATCTTTTTCACAAACGAGTCGTTCCGTATCCATTTTTACAGGCTTTCGACAAGCCGGATGCACAACAAAGCTGCTCGCGACGTGATCGCACTACGGTGACGCCCCAGGCATTGGCGCTGCTGAACGAACCCTTTGTACGAACACTATCCTGCGACTTTGCGAATAGATTGATTAAAACACAGGAAGACAATTCAAAAATCGTCGAGGCTGGTTATCAACTAGCATTGTCACGTCTACCAAACAATGACGAAAGGGATTGGGCGTTGAAGTTTATTCTTGAGCAAATCAAACTGAGGCAGGCTCGCCAAACCGAATTGCCTGCTGAAAAAGTTCGACTGCAAGCGATCGCAGATTTTTGTCAGGTGTTGTTTAGCTTGAATGAGTTTTCCTATGTTGATTGATCGTCGAAAACTGTTGCAACGCGCTGGGGCTGGTTTTGGCAGTCTGGCGCTACTGGATCTGTTGTCTCATTCTGGGCAACTGCGAGGGGGCGATATTAGCGGTCCGATAAATCCGCTAGCACCACGAGCATCGCATTTTCCAGCCACGGCGAAATCGATCATCTGGCTGTTCATGGAGGGAGCGCCCAGCAGTGTTGATTTGTTTGACCCCAAGCCTGAGCTAACGCGCCGTGACGGTCAGAAGATCGCGATTGACGTTTTTAACGGCAGCCCTGGTCCGCTGATGAAATCGCCATTCAGTTTTAAACAATACGGAGAGTCGGGAGCGTGGGTTTGCGATCGCTACCCTAACATTGCCAAGCACGTTGATGATTTTGCGTTTGTAAAGTCTCTGCATAGCGACTCAAACGACCACGTTCCGGCACTGTATCAAATCAACACCGGCATTGCCCGACCAGGGTTTCCCGCTGCCGGAGCTTGGTTTACTTATGGTTTAGGTAGTGAGAATCAGAACCTGCCTGGGTTTGTCGTCTTGGGCAACAATCAGGGTATCAAGGGGGGGCCACTCAACTGGCACTCAGGGTTTCTTCCCGCAGCCCATCAGGGAACGCTATTTCGTTCGGAAGGAACCCCCATTCTCAATCTGACGCGTCCCGCGGAGGTGACTCGCGAGGACCAGCGACGACAGTTGGATCTGCTCGCACAATTAAACAACAAACATAGGGAGTCTCATCCGGGAGAAGCTGAATTGCTGGGTCGTATCCAATCCTTTGAACTCGCTTATCGGATGCAAAGCGAAGCGGCCAGTATGATCGATTTTTCAACCGAGAGCCAAGCTACGCGAGACATGTATGGTGTGGACCGCAATGAGACGCGTTCCTATGGTTCAAAGTGTTTGTTGGCCCGGCGGCTGATCGAAAGCGGAGTACGCTTCGTGCAAGTGTACAGTGACGGGGAGTGGGATGCGCATAGCAACCTGACTCAGAATCATACCGGGCATTGCTTAGCCACCGACGTACCGATCGCAGGACTGCTGGCCGACTTGAAACAGCGCGGATTGCTGGATTCCACTCTGGTGATTTGGGGCGGTGAGTTCGGTCGCATGCCAGTCTCGCAAGGCAAGGATGGGCGTGACCACAACCCACAGGGCTTTATGGCTTGGATGGCTGGGGCAGGTATTAAAGGCGGAACTAGCTTCGGCGAAACCGATGAAATCGGATACAAAGCCGTCGTCGACCCGGTAACCGTTCATGATCTGCATGCGACGATGTTGCATCTGCTAGGCCTAGATCACAAGCGGCTAACTTTCATGCACAATGGCCGCCCCTTCCGCTTGACTGATGTAGCAGGCGAAGTGTTGCATAAACTCTTGGCGTAAGCACCTGTACATAAACGCCGGATAAGACAGTGTGGAGCATTCGGGCTTCGGATTTCTACCAGGGTGGCGAGACTGAACCCATCGAATGCTGACGAGCAGTGCTGGCGACGTACAAGCCATTGGACAACGACTTCAAAAAAACTACCATATGGTGTGTGAACTTTAATATTTTGAGCGTCCAAGTGTATTTGACCTTCGAAACCTAGGAAACGACAATGTGCGAACTAACGATGAACATTCCCGATGAGTCGCTGGCGGCGCAGGCGGTGTCGCCGGAAGAAGCGAGTGCGAAAATACGGATGTTAGCGGCGGTCAAACTTTTTGAAATGAAAGAACTCTCGTCCGGAGCGGCCGCGCTGCTAGCGGGGATCTCGCGCGTCGAGTTTCTGCATCGGCTAAGCGATTTCGGCGTCCCGGTATTTGATATGACTCCCGAGGAATTCGCCCAGGAGACGCGACTTGGCTAAGCTGATTTCCGACACGTCGGCGCTTTATATCAAGTCAATCTGCTGCACGTTCTACCTGTGCTCGCGTCTGAAGTCATCGTGCCAGCAGCCGTTGCGCAAGAATTGGCAACGGGCCGTTCCCAGGGTTACCACCCGTTCGACGTAGCGGACTACGGTTGGATGAAAATTCGCCATCCTATGGCGTGTCCGACATTGCCGACGCAAAAGGCGTTTGGACCTGGCGAGTCGAGTGTGATTTGGTTGGCTTTGGAGACACCAGGCAGTGTCGCCTTGCTTGACGATGGTCCAGCGCGTCGCACGGCAGCTCATCTCGGGATCGCATTCACTGGCACACTTACCTGTCGACTAGCTATCCGAATGGGTCGAATCGCTATTCTTTATAGTCAGCCGATTTACTTTGGTTTGGTACTTAGCATAAACTATAGATCACAAAGGACAAGTTGCAATTCTAATTGATGGCCAAGCTAGTATCCAAGGAATCGAGAGATGAGTAGTCCATGGATTTTCCAATCCGGTAAAGTTTCTTCACACTTTTTCTTCACGGTTGTCGTGATCTGCATTGCATGCTCATGGTCGAAATTGCGGCGAGTTGTCTTGTCGGTTGCTTTCCTTTGCTTGCTGGTGATTGCGATCCCGTTTCGTCTTGTGTCCAGTGACGAGGGCACTCATGAAGCAAATGAGAACCCAGCACCACAACTTGCGCATTCAATTTCCGATCCGCCTGCGGCGTCGACGATGTACCAACGTTTTCAAAATGTCGACGTTCAGACTGCAGAGTCCTCGTTAGACTCGATCACGATTGAAGGAACGGTTTTCGGGCCAAATGGTCAACCAGCCGCAAATGCCATTGTGTTGTGCCGCGTCACAAAAATGGACCTAGATGCCGAAATTACTGCAGTGTCTTGCAAGACCACGACCGATGCCACTGGGCGATACTCCCTCAAGGGTACGATGCTAAAAAAACTGCAAGTCGATTCACACTTACTACAAGCGTTGCAGATTGTGGCAGTAGATTCACAGAATCGAATAGGTCCGGCTGTCCTCAGCCGGACATCAAATAAAAGCTTCGCCAGCCACAATGTCAGCCTGAGGACAGGCTGACCTACGTGTTGGCTATATCCAGTTGTTTTTGATAGTGACGAAACTGATCAGCGGGTAGCTTGGCTTGCGATGGGTTGTTTGCAATATATCGTCGATAGTGATCAAACTGGTCTGGACTGCGAATGAGATGGTCGAACTGGTCGACTTGCCAGAAATCACCACTTCTACCAACGGAACGATTAATCTCGCGCGCCATGAACCTTTTCCAATCCGTGCATTGCTTCAAGAATTCTTCTTCATCGCGAAACGCTGCCATAAAATGAACATGGTTTGGCATCACGACAACATCCGTCAGGAAATAGCGGTCTTCGTCGAATTTGCAAAGACCGTCCAAAACAATCTTTGAACAATTTTGTAATGCGAGTAAACAAGCGCCGTGACCCGCGTCGAGAAACCGATCTCGAATCGCAAACAAGCGCCATTGGATTCGCCCACGTTGAATCGAGTCGCGCCGACGAAGTTCTTGCTTCCAATTCCCCGTGGCATCAAGATTGTTTGCTTGCAACGCTTCGGCGATTTGACGATCAAGTTCGTTGAGCACTTTCGCTGGAAGCGAGTCAGCAGCTCGCCAAGTCACAAAACAGATGGCACCTGCTTGAATCCAATGCGGCAGTTTTCGCTCGACTACGAAACAATCCGATTTACAGTCAAAGAAATCGATATCGCTCTGAAGCATATTGTCGTTCCTTAGGACGTAAGAAGTTAGAATACAATTCACGGGTCCGGCTGTCCCACGTATTTCCGGCTGTCCTCAGCCGGACATCATCCACGTATTTCCGGCTGGACATCTAATATACGCTTTCTGTGACGCAATGTCAGCCTGAGGACAGGCTGACCTACGTGAGGAAAGCCTGACTAACGTGTCGTTTGCCTGGGAAGAGTTGTCCGAGAGTATCGGTCGATGGGCATTAGGTGCCTGGCACCTACCAGCGCCTACGGATCACGTGTCTGCATGCGGATCGCGCGGCAATCATGCGAGCAATTGAGAGAGACTACAGTAAGAGTCGATGATAAACCAACAGTCCATCATCCTAGTCGCCTGTTCCGTATCGCTCAACACGCTTTGTTTGCGCTGGTGTCCATTCGAATGGCAACTTGACCTCTCCGTGAGAATGGCGTAAATCGGGTAAGGATGCCGGTTTCCGGGTGGCTCCAATCTTCCCATCCCCACGTGGAAGCAGCCGAATTCGGGATCTAGCCGCTTCCACAAGTTAGCACCACCACTGTGGACGTTGGCGCTGGCTGCCTAGCTCCGTCCTTTCCACAGGTTGGCTGTAGACCAATTCGACTATGTCGCTCGGAGCTTGCTGGTCCGCGACGCGAAAGCCGCTGAAATCTGGATTTTCGGTGGTGGGATCCTTCGGCAGCTGGCTAATATCGTGTCGATCGATGGTACAATCACCGACGGTCCCATGCCGGAGACCAAATCGGTTATCGGCGGGTTCTCAGTTATCGAGGTGGCCTCGCGCGAAGAAGCGCTCGCTTGGGCGTCGCGGTTTGCCGAGAGTTGTCGGTGTGCGCAAGAGGTCCGCGAGATCATGTTTGATCCAGAGTCGTAATCTGGCCGAATAACCATTGGACTCGAAGCCCTTGATCGGCCATTCTGACGTGCGTCGGGTCCATCGGTCGCACTCGTTGCCAGACGTTCGTCTAAAAAGGGAGAAACATCAGGGATGGATCATACAAATCCGTATACAACAAACCAGAGCGGTTCGTCGCGCCATATACGCGGCGGAAGGCAAACGGCTCCTGCTTTGATTGTGACCGGCTCAATTCTGCTCGGAATTGCGTCTTACCTCTTCCTCTTCGCCCAAAGCTTTACGTTTTACACGCCATACTCAACAACTACCGATTGGATACTTTCACTTCCAGGCGGAATGGATTATTCGATCCATTCCTACGTTGGTCGGTCAACAATGCTGGGTTGCTTTTTTGTCGGTTCAATTCTCGTGATGATGTCGATTGTAATGTTCGTACGCCAATATCTCCGAATCGACCAATGCAAACTGTCGTAGTCGAACTGCAGCGTCTTCCGCAGCCGCAATCTTCCCATCCCCAAGTGATCATACCTCGATCCAGCCATCGTCCGCTTCCACAAGTTAGGCCAAACACTGTGGGCGTTGGCGCTGGCTGCTTGCTGTAGGACTGATCCTTTGGAACAGTCGCGACGAGCCTCTTCCATAGCCGCAACCCTCCCGTCCACATTTGGACCTAGCCGACGCTTGGATCCAGCCGCTTCCACAAATTGGCCTATACCCACTGTGGACATTGGCGACCGTCGATTCGACTACGACTGGCGGATCCGATAGACTGGAGACTGCTAGTTAAGGGAGAAGCCTAACTCCCCAAACTCCAGTGATAACGGTCCGAAACCCGGAAGAACAAGTTTGCCCTTGAAGATTTGAAATGCGGAACGCTGCTTTAGTTATCATGCTCCTTCTGATGCTGTGCGGCTGCGTTGCTGTTCGAGTACGTAACATACCTGGTGACCGCTGGAAAAAGGCTCAGGTGCAGGAGCTCGCTGGTTGGTGGTGCACCAACGACAAAGAAGTTTGGCGCTGTGAAATAACAGGCAACAATGAGATGCTGATCGGTTCCATAGCGAAACGTGCGAATGACCAATTTGAACTCCTCGATTCGATCGCAATCCCAACTCGATTAGGCAATCGAAATCTACTCTTTGTCCGAATTAAGACAAAAATAGCGACTGAAGCCGGGTATGGACTTGTGTTAATGCAGTTGTATGTCAACAAACCAATCCCACATCCGTCAATGCATAGTGGCAATGTCCCGAGCCGAACTTAATGTCTTAGGTAAGCGACTCCAAATTGCGAACTACCGCAAGCTTAAGGAACAGGGGTTGGTTGAAGCACTTCAAGCGATTCCTAACATAGACAAGAAGATGCGAGTTTCTTGGTGGAATTTGCATCATAACCACGTCTACGGTGTCGTGACGCTACTTGGGCTGTTATTGACAATTCTGTTTTTTCTCTGGCCTCTTGCTGCCACCCCAAGCGTCGTTCGCAATTCGGTTACACAATACAATCGTTATGGAAGTCTGACGTTGAATTTGGAACGCAGAAATGCGATGCAAAACCAGGCGTTTGCAAGATGGATCGACAGGACGAAGGTATTCAAACAGAGATACTTCTCAGGTGATAGACCAACAACAGTTGAGTTTGACCACGGTTCCGCTTCGTTACCTTTTGGATAGATTGTTGTGCGTTCACAGGTCCATTATGGATTCCAACTCAATCCGATTCGACTTGCTGTTTGATGCCGAAGAGTATCATCGGTCCGGAAACTTTCCTTGGACTTTTTTCGCTTACCCTACAAGTCTTGCGTCTGCCTGGGAACTACCACCCGACATTGACGCGTGCCAATTACTTGCGACGCTTCAGAAGCGAGGGATCTGTGTAGCGGTGTGGGTAAGTGGTATCTGTGAAAACACAAGCTTTTTCGCTTGTCGCAAGGAGTATATCCAAAAGTTGAATGGTGCACTGAAAGAGATTGAAGTTTGCGGAATGAATGGGATGGACTTTTGCATCACTCGGTCGCAGGAGCTTTTCGCTTTGGTCGAGGATCGCTCCCATCCATAGATTGACTTGAATCTTTTAGGTCAGCGCCAAAGCCGCAACCAGCGTCTTTCACCAGCCAGCAGCGTCAATCGTCTTACACAATTGGTTGAAATCAATGGAGCTACCCCAATCATTCAGACTCATTTTGATTCTGGTTGGAATTAGCATTTGTGGAATATGGTGGGTTCTGTCGGAATGGATGGGTACCAGTTTGAATTTTATGCTTTTAATCATGCCCCTCGCATTGACCAGTTTATCGTGTTGGATGCAGATCGCATTTGGCAAGCTGGCTAGTCGCATGTGAATATTTCGCTTCCTTCCGACAGGCTTCTTCGATTTCCACAAGGATTTGCGTAGCTGCGATCCATGTTAGCACATCCACTGTGGAAGCGTCTTACGCCAGCAGGATCGGCCTAGCAAGCAACCTAGCAGTTACCATTTCCACAGCGTGGACTGATGCGGGATGCATGGCAAGATAATCAACTGTGGAAATGACTACGCCTGAATCAGCAACAGCACTACGCCTGAATCAGTGACAGCCAAGTTGACAAATCATGGATAACTCCTCAAACTTCGGGGATCGGAGTCCCGAATCGAGATAAGAACAATTTCGTCGAAAATGGCGTGAAAATGCGATCAATCTTGACAATCATCTACCTGCTGTCATTGTTGATAATGGCACCTTCGTGTAGCCAAACAGACGATGGCTACGGGATGACTGTCGACACAGGCCGCGTTGCTTCTCTTGATGATCGTGATGTCGAAATTATTCAGTTCGTACTCGAATCCCACTCAAACGATACGAAAGATAGGATTTACTTTCTGACGCCCACGCCGATGTCCGATTGGGGCGAAGTGGGTAATTGGTCCGACCCGCCGCAGATACTAATTGACTTTGCCTCTTCGAACGGCAACAAGTACAGACCCGCATCCGGTGCTTTCCTGAAAGAGGGTAGCGTGCTTCAGCGTGGCACCAACAGAGAGGCGTGGATGAGATGGATCACAATCAAACGATGGATATCGGATACCGAGGTCGAAATCGAGGACGGCGTTTGGTGTTGTCCGATGGGCGGAGGTGTAATGACTAGCATCTACGAGAAGGTCGATGGCAAATGGAAATGGAAATCCAGAGGTAACGGCGAAAACTGGATTTCATGCATCGAGCGACGAAATCGGGTAAGGATGCACCTTTCCGGGCACCCTCCCCACACCATCACATCCACATGGAAGCTCATCGCGTGTGAAAGTAACATTCTCCTGTAGGATCGATCTAGCAGCAACCAGGCGTCTCATTGTGCCAAGCGCCCGCTTCCCTCCAAGACGCTTCTGCGATTTCCACAAAGTTTGTGCTTAGCTGCGATCCATGTTAGCTCTTCAACTGTGGAAAGCGTCGTACTCCTGCAGGATCGGACTAGCCAGCAACCTAGCTGCTTCCCTATGCCTCCAGCTTCCCATCCACATGTGGACGTAGCCGGGATCCAGGATCCAGCCGCCACCACAAGTTCTACATTTTAGAGGATGAGGCGCAAATTAGCGAGTCTCATAGCCCATTCGACCAGCTAAATTGGGTACGATAGTCATGCGTTTCCTCCCATTTGATGGCAACACTGTGGACATTGGCTTCGGCCGATTAGACTACGCCTGCCGGATCGAGTAGACTTAAGTCGCTGGAGACTGGTCCACGGCGGACGACACCCCACAACTAAAGCGAGCTAGCGGCAGGAAGCGTGTTGGGGAGACCGCAATCCATCAATCTGCGTCGATTCGCTGTAGCTCGATTTCCATCGCATCACTAAGTGAGTACTAATGTCTACACGGCGGAAGCGATTGTGGTTGATTGTTGGCATTGGAGTAGCGTTCCTTGTTGGCGTTGTCTTTTACAAGCAATTCTTCCTGTCGCGACCAATCGGTATTGGACCAGCCGGTCCGCAGGTAAGTCGCCATAATTTTGTGAATCCTTGGACAGACAGGGTCGTTCGATTCGTCGGGATCGGTGATAGTATCACCGCGGGCCTTGGTGCTCGCAAGCAAGACCACACTTCTTTCAATCGACTCCTTAAGAATCCTGAGGACGAATACGCGGATATGAAAGGGATCTGCCTGTCCACAGTCCTGCCGAATCTGGAATCCGAAAACCTTGCTATCTCTGGATCAACTTCTAGGGAGCATTTGGCGGTTATTGAGGAGCGGCTTACGAAACATGCTTCGAACGTATTCGGGATTGTTGTTATGACGACCGGTGGCAATGATCTCATTCACAGCTATGGACGATCACCGCCCAAAGAATGTGCAATGTATGGTGCTACCAGTTCCCAGGCAGAACCGTGGATAGTAGCCTTTCGAATACGACTCCATGCGATGCTGGATAGGATCGAGGCATGTTTTCCAGGCGGTTGTGAAATCTACATCGGTGATATTTACGATCCGACCGATGGAATCGGCGACGCACCAAGTGTGTATTTGCCTCATTGGCCAGATGGTCTTGCAATTCACGCCAAATATAACGCCGTGATTACTGAATGCGCAAAGTCCCATTCAAATGTTCACGTTGTTCCGTTGTACGACACCTTTCTTGGACATGGAGCTCATTGCAGGCAGTTTTGGCGATCAACCTACGTGCATGAGGACCCGCATTATTGGTTTTACGACAACATTGAAGACCCAAATGATCGTGGTTACGACGCAATCCGCAGGGTCTTTCTGAACACTATTGCTAAACACAGCTCGCTCGTTCCTGCTCCACAATCCTTGTCGGGAAATGGTGCCAAAGCTAATAAGGATCAGGGCGAATTGGCTTCGGTCGCTGAATTGCAAACCGACGTCACCGTAGGCGAGAGGTCCAAGGGCGAAATCCACAAAGACAACGAACTTATCGAGGCTGTTGACGCGGGCGATATCCAGAAGTGTCAACAGCTATTAGCCGCTGGTGCCAACGTTAATGGTCGGTACGTTGATTATCACGCTTTCCTAAGTCCTGGGCGTACCGGTTACACGTCTCTGATGCGAGCCGCCATCGGCGGACATGACAGCATCGCGGAACTCCTGCTTATCCACAAAGCCACTGTCGACGATGATCGCCATAGAAAAACTGCCATGTACTTCGCGGTAATCGGTGGCCATAACCGAATCGTCGATTTGCTAGCGGCTGAAGGCGCGTCTGATGACCCCAAAAGAATAAAACTTTCGCACGAATTGATCCGTGCGGCGTGCCGTGGCTTTGAAATTGCCCCGGGCGAGGGCTACCCATTGTATCCCGGTGCAACTCGTGACCTGAAAGATGCTCCTAGTATCGCGGTTGTGCTGAAACAGGGCGCTGACATTAACGGAACCGATCCGGAGGGATATACTCCCTTGATGTATGCCTCTAACCTTGGGCTAATCGATAATGTCAGGATTCTGCTCGATAGCGGCGCCGATGTGTCAATCGCAAACAATCAAGGTGAAACGGCACTATCGTTGACTGCCCGTCCCGATTCATCTGTCAATCGAGAAGAACGCAAACAAGTTGTCGAAATCTTGCAACAGCATCTTATCGAAAAGCACTGATGGCATGACAAATGAAGAATTGCATTCTGCGTCATTGTTCTAGGGGCGAGTGTGGGCTGGCCTTGGTCGATTACCGAATTGCGAATCCCGCAGGAACCTTGCGTGCGCCTATTTCCACAGGTTGGTGCGTAGTCCGTAGTATCGATTTCCTTAAGCCAAACACTTTGGACGTTGGAACGGGTCGATGGCTTCAGCGTTGCTGGATCGGATAAACTATTCGGCGAGATTCTATTTCCATTTGAGGTACGAAAGCAATGGCATCAAAACAAAGTACAGTTGATTTTATACTGGATCAGATTCGCGCTGCTGGCGACGTTTCCGCCAGAAAGATGTTTGGCGAATACGCGATCTATTGTGGTAAGAAGATAGTCGGCTTGGTTTGCGACGACAGGCTGTTCGTGAAAAAGACCGATGCCGGTAAATCCTATGTTGTTCGTTGCCGTGAGAAATCTCCCTACGATGGAGCTAAGCCTTGCTTTTTGATCTCGCAAAAACGAATTGACGATCGTGAATGGATAACCGAACTGATCCGGATAACTTCAAGCGAACTACCAGAGCCCGTGCCCAAGAAAACTCGATCGAGTTAGCTGAGGTAAGCCTACTTCATCTCCCGCCGCTTTCCCCAACATCGCCATCAACATGAATCGTCGCGAGCAAATCCAAATTGTAGTTTTCGGGGTTTCTGCGCTCGCGTACTTTCCATTCTCGGAGTGGATATCGACGACTTCCATCGGCACTTGTTTGTTCCTTTGGGGACAGCTCATCTATCTGCTGCCATTAATTTGTTTCGCCTTTGCAGTGCCAGTTTTGCTCGTTTGCCTGATCCCTAAAAGCATGCGACCCCAAGCCCTTCGTTGTCTATTAGTCGTGATACTATTCGTTCCCTGCTGCCTGGGTGGTATTTTGCTCGGAAGCAAAACGAGAACGGCTGGAATGCAAAACTTCGCACAACGAAGTGAAACGCTCATTGCTGCCATAAAGAAATATGAACAGGACAATTCCGATCCACCCGAGTCGCTGAATGACCTCGTCCCCAACTACTTACCGTCTATTCCAAGCACTGGCATGATGGCATACCCGCAATACGAATATCATTCGGGTCCCGAAGCACGTGAGAGATACGCTGACAATCCATGGGCGATTTCCGTATTAACACCGAGCGGTGGAATCAATTTTGATGTCATGCTGTACTTTCCAAAGCAGAATTACCCGACGCATGGCTTCGGCGGCAGCCTTCAGCGAATCGCGGAATGGGCCTATGTTCACGAATAGCCTTTTCACTTTCCACAGGTTGGTGCGTAGTCCGTAGTACCGATTTCTAAACTAGCCCACCCACTGTGGACAATGGAACTGGTCGCTTGCGGTAGGACTGTTAGATCGAATAGACTGAAGCTGCTTGTGGCGGGGGAGCGTGGTGGGGTGGACTCGTTTTACTCAGCTTCGCTCCAGTTGGGATAGATTGTTATTCGTTCGCCAATAGATAGTAGATAGTAGTGTCCACGCCAATTGTATGAGATCCAAATGAAAGGCAGCCACGCCAATCGCAAAGCGACAAAAGATGAAATGGTATACGCCACTCAAGTGATACAAGAAGCATACCCGGAATACGATGTTGTCTGGGGCAGCCACGGAGACTATGGTGGCGGTCGAGCACCACGTGATCACACGCTGTCATTCAGGCTTCGTGATCGATGGGGAAAATACCATTCAAATGTCATATGGGTGATGCCCGATGGTCTCGCGAGTATTACAACAGCGTGGGTAAAGAACATGGTGAATCAAGGAACAAGCCACAAAACCAAGTCTCGAAAAACGTAAGGTTTGCGAGCAATGTTCAAACGCCGTGGCGGACGAAATGGCGAACCAAGCGATGCACGTGCGTACTATTTTAACTTGAACGCCGTTTTAGCGCCAAGATGGGTTTTAACGGACGACACCGTGTTTGTATCGATTGGTCGCAGAATTTATTCGTGGAGAATGGAAGCTCCCCCTGAGCTACAAACGATCGAATCTGAGGTGTTTCACATTGTTCCTCGCCAGTCTTCGTTAGTCATCAATGAAGAACACGCAACGCTTAAGCATACTTTGAAAGGAGGTAAGGCGCCTTTTGACTGGATCTTGGATGGCTCCATGACCGGAATATCGATGGATGCACTGTCAGGTGATTTAGCGGTCAACTGCAACGAGATAGCGAAAGAAGTGAATCGGCTAAAACGAAAAAACGTTCAACCTTCAGATGCTGCGATGGACGATTTGCAAAAGTCTTCCGAGCCGGTGCTTGCAGCGATTAATCGTATTTTGCCGGAGAAGGTTTTCGGGTATCCCATAGCAGTTCCCGTTCATTTCAAAGTTGTCGACGCGGAAGGTTTCATCGCGGAGATGCAGTATTTCGTCATCGTCGACTTAAAGTACGATTCCCTCAGAGAGCTTCAAAAAGTCGAATCGAGTCATTGATATGCCCCTGGTAGTTCAGTGTGGCAATTGCCGCGTGAAAATCAAAGTAACCAACGGCAAACATCTTGGCAAAACGGTTGGTTGCCCCAAGTGCTCAGCTCCGTTACTAATTCCCTTGGCACAATTGTCGGATCAAATCATTGAAGTGCAGGTGCTCGAACTGGATGAAGAACTTCCTCCATTTGAACGTCATGTTGAGGTAGCAAGCTTGGCCCCGGTCCAATCGAGTCCCATTCGTGCTAGCCGTCCCTTGGAGTCGTTGGCGTCCAACGCGCCCCTTGCAGCAAACTTTGCTCAACGCGATTCCATGGCTCCCGCGAGTAGAAGAATCCGTTTTCTTTTGCTTGGATCAAGTTCACTCGCGGTCTTCCTGGTTTCGGGAGTGATCTTAGGACTTTACTGGTCTGGGAGTCCGCAGATTTCAGCTACGCCAAAACCGATTACTGCTGACAACGGCTCGAAAGCGGGGCTCGAAATTCTTCTAAGCCCGTTTCCCGTTCAAGATCAACTTCCTGGGCAAATTGTCATCAGTGAAATGAATGCTGACAACCTGGCTAGAGCCTGGTCGAAACTCCGTACAATGCACAGCCACATACCCAATGTAAAGAGTTTCGTCAGAACTGACACGGGCGCTTACAAGCCGACGGAACTGAGTTGGCGAGTCGCGTTGTTACCATTTTTGGATAAGCAGGATTTGTATGACGAGTTCCATCATGACGAGCCGTGGGATAGTCCACATAATCTCAAGCTAGTCGATAAGATGCCTAAGGTGTTTCGGTCACCTGGCGTCAACAAGCTTGGCTTTACCGCGATTCACGTCGTGGCGGGTGTCCGTTGCGGCACCTATCATCGCGGTTGGAGTACTATTTGCTGGCTTGTTTGACGCAATCGAAAACATGGCGATGTTGGTGATGCTGAGTGGGCGTACCGGGTCTCCTTGGCCTCAACTATCTTCAATATTCGCAGCTATAAAATTCACCTTGGCGCTCGGCGGTATCTCCTATGTTGCGATTGCATTGATTTCAATCACCGTCCGTTGGATCGGCGCCTGGCTGCGATAAGGCGCAAGGCCGGTAGACGATTGCTCCTGAAGTAATTCGACACTTCTCGACGAACACCATCAAAATCCAGAAGCGGGTACACTAAATCCCGCGGGCTCGTCCTGCGGATCGTTCGGCTCTTCGCTACACACAGCACGTCGCCCTCTCCTTGCTGGGCTGCCGGATTTGCCTTCGGCAAATCCGGCAGCCCAGTAAGGTTCGCGGAGGATTGTTTAGGTATCGAAAATCCGAAACTTCCGCAGGGTAAACCTGAGAGATTCGTTGTGCCACGCGGCCTGAGTGGTGGCGTTCGGCGAAAAGTGTCGGGATTTTTGATGCGACACTGTACTGCTTGCGCCGTTAAGCTAAGAAAATGATTATCATTTGGCTAACGCCCCCCTTGCTCGAAACGGCCAAGCCCGTCAACCATGCCTGGCCTGACCGTACAAGCGAGATACAATGAAAGCAATCGAAGTAGCAAGTACCAAATCATGATAGTCCAATACCTAAGCGAATACATAACGGCGGTGACTGGCGACGCGCAGAAGATCGCGGAATTTGAAGAGCGGTACGGCTACAAGCCAAAACCTTACCTGCGCGATGGACTCAATGATTCACGATACTATAAGTTGTCAAATTACTATGCAGACGAGCATAGCCGCTACACGGCTGCAGTCAGGCTTCTTGCCGTCGTTGTTCATGAATCCAAAGTAGCTCCTCCTCGGGGCAAACAGCGTGAAGTGATCAGGCAATGGCTGCTGTGGCTAAGCGGTCGCCAAGATTTCACGAGTATCGAAGAATTGCAAGACTTGTGCAGAAAGGAAACCGGTGTCGATAGTGCTGAGACCATCAACAGCATTATCAACCAGACGTCCGAACTTAGCGATTGGCGAAACAGAGGTTCTGTGGTAGGCGAAACGGATAGCCACCTCGATTCTATCTCCACACCAGTTGCCGAAAAAACATCAAAGAAGACCGACTCTGAACTTCTGGAAAAACTCACGATTCACAAGCGTTCCGTGCCGCCAATTCCAAAGACCGAAGGGCCATGAAAAAAGCATTTGCAAAAATGACGTACGAGGAAAGAGATTTGTATTTTGCTTTGGATTAACGCGCAGGATCACACAAAGTTCATTAGGGCGATACGAATTCGAGGCGCGTGGGTGCCATTCAACACGAGCATAATCCTGCTATTTTTGTTTCAGCAAATAGGCCAGTAGCTCAAAAATTTCATCCTGCGTGTACTGGTCCATCAGTCCATTGGGCATGATCGAAAGGGACGACTTGACCATTGTGGAAATTGCATTCCGAGGAATCACTTTCGGTTCTTTTTGGTCGGCGCCCGATAAGATTGAAATCGATTCCTTGCTTTCTTCTATTAAAATTCCTGAGTAGACGACTTCATCCTCGGTCAAAACAGAATACGACGCGAACTTCGGATCGATCTTGTGCGATGGCTCCAAGATCTCCCGGAGGATACCTGCTTTGTCGTTCTTCCATCGTGTAGCGACATCGGTTAGGGAGGGTCCGATATTGCGACCTACTGTCCCGATGGGATGGCATTGGGCACAGGTTGCTTCCTTAAAAATACGAGCCCCGATTTCATCCGAGCGTCCACGCGTACCCGACTCAATCTCGGATTCCAAATCCTGAAGCTTCCAGTTTTTGACAAAAGAACGATTGTTTCCAATCGGATCTTTAGGCACTTGTGGGTCCTTTAACCATGCGTCCAGATCCTTGACAACCACCATCACTCCATACATCCGCATCCAGTGGTTAGGAAACGTACAGACATACGGATACTCGCCCGGTTCGGACGGAGCGGTGAATGTGAGACTCTCTTGTTTGTTGGCTGGTACCATGCCAGTCGCAAAAAGAATGTCTTGATTCTTGGGAACATACTGCTTACCGTCGGGGGCTTCGTCCGGTGCCATGTTGGCAGCAAGTAGCGCGATTTCTTTGAGCTTGCCAGGCATGGTTATGACCAAGTTGTGCGGCATGAGATCCTCATTCTTGAGAATAAGTTGAGCCGGTCGACCCGCTTCGACGGCAAAGTACTTGAGGTCATATCGCATTTCTTCAATAACCGTTGCCATGCGAATCACTCGAACACTGACTGCGTCCAAGCGGTTCCGATACTCTTTTGCGATTCCTGGCTCCAATTGAGGTAGGAATCCATCGACCAATTGGATGGCATCTAAAAAGCTTTCCTCCGTTCGCTTCGCTGCAGGCGTCGCCTCAGCCATGCTGACAAGTTCCTTGGCGAGCGAAGCGCTCAGCCGTGGATCCCGTTCCGCCACCGGGATTTTGAGCATCGCATGGATGACACTTTGATTCAATGCTTCCATCGGAAACAGGGTCGCTAGTTTCGCAAAAGAATCCCTCGCCTCCGAGTTAATCGTCTCCAAGGAATTGATCGCAGCCATTTGGACATCGACCGATTTGCCTTCCATCATCAGATGAACCACCTGTGAACGCAGTGAGTTTCGCTTGTCTTGTGCCCCAATCCATGGAATTGCAGCTAAAAAGTCCAATTTGCGTTGTTCGCTCTTATTGACCCATTCAGACCAAGTGGCCTCGGCCTCAGCCAGCAAAATCGATGCCCAAGCAGCTCGGCGAGCATAACCTGACTTTCCATCGAGAGCTTGAATCAACGTTTCGGATTGAGCCGATAATTGCTCTCGCGATTGCGAACTTATGATCTGACCGAGGTCGCGCGCAGCGCGCTGGTTGTCACTCGTCTCGTCAAGTTTCTCCAGCACCGTCATGACTTCCGCCACCAACGACGTCTTTTGAATTACCACCAACGATTCGATCGCGTTTTTGCGATCGGCCAACGAAATCCCTAGCCTTGCTGCAATCGCAGTATGTACAGCAACGTACTTTGGATCGTCATTCTTCCGTTCCACCAACAACAATTGTTCGTTGGTGAGCCGCTTCAATTGATACTCAACGACCTTCGGACTCTTGTCCAAAAAAATCTTCGGAGCTTCCACCTTGGACGAATCATGCCCGCCATGATTGTGCTGGGCCATCACGGTAAGACTTGTCCATGACGCAGCGATCACTAGGCTCGTAACGTGCTTCAAAATCCAATGCATTACGGTTGACTTTCGAACAGTCGAATCGTCTCATCCAACGTGTATTGCAACTCGTCGTCCATCTCGTAATTCAGGACATCCAAAACCGCTTCTTGCATGTCTGCTGCTTTCAGATAGCTGCATGCACGAACCGCTTCGATTCGAACGCGTGCATGTTTGTCATTGAGCTGAATTTTCATCAGGGAGTTGACCTCGGGTACTTGGTCTCGCCAATAGCAGAGCACGCGCGTCGCCGCGGCCCGGGCTCTTGGCTCGGAACAGGTAAGCAATTCACGCAACAGGCTCTCTTCCACAGCATTGTGAGTTTGATAGAGCCATAACCCCTCCAATCGCGAATGAATGGAGTCGGTATCGGTCGCCGGTATTTTTCCAAGCCAGGTCTTTAGACCAGCAATAACATCTTCCGTCGGGCGAGCCGCCAATTCCCTTCGCACACGATAACGAGTTCGGTCTTCTGGTTCTTTCATGAGTTCCAACAGCGAAGCGATCGAAGCCTTATCGATCTGCGGTGCCTTCACGACGGGGCGATCTTTGGCCGCAACTCGCCAGATACGACCGTGCGAATGATCCCGATTTGGCTCGCGAAGATTGTGCTGCAAGTGACCGATCAGAGCATTGTGCCAATCGATGATGTACAGAGCTCCGTCAGGCCCGAATTGTAGATCGACAGGCCGAAAGTTTCCGTCTTCGCAATAGACCAGAGGAGTGACCTCTTTTCCTTCGAACCCCGAGTCCTTGTCGGCCATCGTATGCTGAAGAACACTTCGATCACCAATAACGTTGTTGATCAAAAAGTTCCCTTGATCCTTTTCAAAGAATTGACGGCTCGAAACGATTTCGCAACCGGACGAGGGGCGGGTTCGTTTTTCGATAAAGTGCCGAGGTTCTTTCATGATCTTGGAGCCAGGATTATCGTGTCCCTTGGCTTGCGATCCACCCGGATGTTTATCGGGATAGATGGACTTGCCCGAAATAGGTGTTGCCCAATAGTTGTAACCAGGGGAAGCGTCCGCAATGAAGTTTTGACCCCATTTGTCAAAAACGTGGCCCCATGGATTGGCAAAGGAAAGCGACGAATGGACCTCCATCCGTTCGGTTCTGGGATCGTAACGCCAAACACCCGCTTCCGAGAGACGTTGCAAGCCATAAGGGGTCTCTACTTGCGATTGCTTAAACGTGCCTTCATTGAAGTAGAGAGCTCCGTCCGGCCCCCATTCAAAAGCGGCCAAACCGTGATGCGAATCCGCCGTATCAAATCCGAAAAGTTTGCGGACGCGAGTGTCCGCTTTGTCATCGCCGTCCGTGTCTTTCAAGAACAGGATATCCGGCTGTTCCGCCACGTAGGCCCCTCCATGCCCTAGCTCGAAGCCAGTCGGCTGGTGGAGTCCATCGGCAAAGACTTTGCATCGATCCGCGCGACCGTCTCCGTTGTCGTCTTCGAGGATCAAGATTTTGTCGTCAAGCTTCGTTTTGGGTTTCCACTGCGGGTAGCTGGGCATCGTCGAGACCCACATTCGTCCTTTGGAATCGAAGTTCATAGCGACGGGCTTGGCGAGATCCGGAAACATCTCTTCGGACGCAACCAGGGTGATCTCGTAGCCAGGAGCCATCTTAAATTTCGATTGCTGCTGTTCTGCTGTGAGGTAGTCTAATGAACCCAGCTTACCTGCCTTGCGATTGGGATCCTTGTCATTTACACCTACATTCGACTTGGGCTCGATAAATGGGAGAGTGTTCGAGTCGTCGATACTATCGGGCACGGGCTGCCCTTGAGCAATTTTGGAGATGCGAGCATCACGATTGGCGCACATCTGATCGAGGATCTCTCGCTCGCGCTCCATGACTTCGCGATTACGATAAGTTCCGTCGGAGCCAGCTTCGCCACGCTTGCCGTAAATCGAGTATCCGTTGACGGCTCGATAGCGATGCCACCAATGAAAGTTTTTGTCATCAATAGCGGCGAGCAGAGCTGGATTCTCGTTCACTTTTTTCGATGTAGGAACAAACAATCGATCATTGAGTATCGTGGCTAAAGCCGCGTATCCATCCTGGTTCAAGTGTGAACCGTTGCTCGTCAGTCGTTTGTCAGTTTGCTCGAAGAGCTTCAGGGTGGGCGTGAATAGATCAACACAGCCTACTTTGGCCTCCCCGCAAACCTCGCGTAGCGCAGCCGCATAGGTAGCAATGTTGGTATTGTGCTGTTCACCGTTTGGAAGGTTCTTGTCCCCAGTATCTTCAAAAGCGATGGGCGAGACAAACACGATGCGAGGCTCGCCGTTACCGGAATAGTTTTGCTGCTTTGTATGCGAGATCAAGTCGCGAATATCTGTCTTAAACGCGGCTAGTCCACTGGGACCCGCGAACGATTCGTTGAATCCGAAGAAATAGAGAACGACGGAGGCCTTGGAATGTGCAAGATGCACGTCAGGTTCTCCAAAGTTCATCGAACGAATCCGAGTCGCCAGTTCATCGCCCGGAAAGCACAAATTGCGGACCGATAATTCCAGGTCCGGAAAACGCTGATAGAGGTCGCATTCCCATTGATTGTAATGCTGCAGCCGTTCGCCAAGCGCATTCCCGACGAGACAGATACTGTCGCCTTTCTTAAGCTCCAATTCTGCCGAAAAACAAGATGATGCGAGCAGCAACCCAACTGGAACGCTGAAGAGGCAAGCCAGCCAATCAGAAAACCGAAGGTAAATCATTTGTGGAATACACCGTGTGAAGAGGACTGATATGAAAGCGACTTTAGGATAAACGTCTTCGGAGATGCGAGGGTAATTGTAACGTTCTTCAAAGCTGCGAAATGGTTCGTAGGGTACGTCGTGCCCTAGATTGTACTTCGCCGTGTCTGACGGTTATAGGGTCAACGGATAGGCTGGACCGAATTGCTCCGATTATTCCGGTGATGTAAACGCGATTTATGAGCGATATGCCCCATTCTTACCCCTGCTAGGACTTGCCGGTTTGCTTCCCTTCTTTTTGCGAACTAGCTTTCCCATAGTGCCCACACCATGCTTCTTCATCGTGCGTTGCTTCCGAAAATGAAGCAGCCCATTGTCTACTCTGAGGATTTACGCTTCATGTCGATACGTTCCAAGCGTTCAAGCCAAAAAAACAAGGGCAACCACACAACCACGAAGCTTGGAATAGAACAGCTTGAATCCCGATTGATGAATTCGATCGACGCTCTCGAGTCCAGCCTTCAGCTCTTGAACTCACCTGGCTTGTTCGGCTCAACTCAAATCGTTTCGAATCCACAAGCGTCCGTTACTAACACTCCACCATCGGTCGCTGGCCCATTGAGGCTTGTGAGCGGCACGGCTGTACTCGGTAGGACTGCATCCTTGACTGTGTTGGGAGCCGACAATAGCGGCGAGTCATCGCTTAAATACAATTGGCAAGTGGTTGAGATGCCTTCGGGTGGAAACGTTTCCTTCGCAGCAAACAGATCGAATGCAGCAAAAAACAACGTGCTGTCGTTCAACAAACCCGGTGCCTATCGAGTCAATGTCACCATCCTGGACTCCCAAGGGCTCTCGTCCACATCGTCGCTTCAATTCAACGTCGAGCAATCGCTGACAAGCTTCGTGTTCAAAACCTCTGATGGAAAATCGCTTACCTCAGGTACGACGCTCAGTTCGGGAGATCCACGACGAAATCTGACTGTCCTCGGAATGGATCAATTTGGTGTGGTCATGGCCGCTCAGCCAAGTGTCAATTGGAAGGCTATTGGCGTTCCCGCTGGTGGAACAGTAACCTTGACGACGGACGGCAATGCCGTCTCCGCGGGATTCAATCGTGCGGGAACGTATACCCTAAGAGCACAATCAGGCTCCATCTTCTCCGAGGTGGCCATCAACGTGACGCAAACCCTCACTGCCGTTAATTTGGCAACACCATCAGGAATCGCCATCGACCCCAGCGAGTCGGTCAGCGTTACATCCAAGAACAGTTCGTTTGTCCTTCGCGGATTCGACCAATTCGGCAACACGATGGCTGCCATGCCAAAGGTAAGTTGGGCTGCGATAACAGCTCCCAGCAGTGGAAGCATTTCTGCATCGACAACCAACGGTGTGACAACATTGACATTTAGTCGGGTCGGAAGTTATTCTGTTCGGGCTCAAAGCGGAATAGTTTCCTTTAGCTTCGCTGCCAGCGTCACCCCAACATTCACAAGTATTGGCTTTCGAAATTCAGAAGGCCGAGTGATCGCATTGAATGGTTCGCTGTCGACTCTGGGAACCAACTATGGTCTATCCGCAGTTGGCCTCGATCAATACGGCACCCTGTTGGAAACACAGCCAACCATTGCATGGCAAACAGTCAGTACCACGACTGGGGGTAGCGCAACCCTCGAGTACAACGGCAACTCGGTGACGGCAACGTTCAATCGAGCAGGCAGTTACTCGCTGCAGGCACGGTCCGGTTCCGCTGCCACTAGCGTCACGCTCAATGTAGGTCAAACCCTCAAATCGATCCAATTGCTAACTCCAGATGGAGTTAACGTCGCCCCCGAGACACCCATCGGTGTCGCGGCCACAAACCAACGCCTAACCGTGCGAGCCATCGACCAGTTCGGAAACGCAATAGCGACGCTTCCCAGGGTAACATGGACCACCGTCTCATCTCCATCGGGTGGTGCAGCCACAGTCAACATCACTGAGGGAGTCGCTACCGTCACGTTTATGCGAGCAGGAGCGTATTCGTTGCGAGCACAATCGGGCAATGCGAGTTATGGCGTTTCCTTCGATGTGTCTCGGGTTCTCACAAGCGCTGTCGCAGTTTTGTCGAACAATCGCCAAATTAGCAGTGGCTCATCGGTCCAAGTTGCTGGGAGCGACACCAAGCTGTCGGTGCGCGGGTTTGACCAGTTCAGCCAGCCAATGCCAACGCAGCCCGACTTCGTTTGGTCAACCGTCACGGCTCCGGCAGGTACATCCGCAACGCTCATTCAAACCGGCAACGAGGCTGCTCTCACGTTTCAGCGAGCCGGAATCTACGCCGTCCGTGCCACGTCAGGCAACACCACTTTGAACGTCACGATCAATGTTCTGCAAACCGTAACGAGCCTCGTTGTGACACCTGGAACGTCAAGCTTGCAAACCAGTGCAAATCAACAGTACCGTTATCAGACACTAGACCAATTCGAACAATCGATTGCAAATCAACCGACTGCCACCTGGACGACCACCGGCGGGACCATTACGAGTAGCGGCGCATTGAACTCGGGCACGAAAACAGGAACATTTGCGGTTACGGCCAAGGTAGGTACGGTGTCCGCAAGAGCCTATTTTGAAGTAACCGCTCCCACCCCCACTCCCACCCCCACTCCCACTCCCACTCCCACCCCCACTCCCACTCCCACTCCAACTCCCACTCCAACTCCAACTCCCACTCCAACTCCAACTCCTCAAGGTCCACTTCACAACGCTGCACTTTCTAGTTTGGTTGGTAGTCTTTACGCCGACAGCCAGCTTACGCGTACCGAGATGATGCAAGTGCTTCGCAGCGCTGGTAGCGATGGAGTTGTGGATGGAAGTGAGCTAGAGGATCTCCGTTATTTGACTTCCACCAATTCCGTATATGCGATGCCTGCGTATGTGCGAGAGTTGGCCAAGGATGTCATCAATAGCAATCCGGCCAACAGAACTTTTAAAGGGCAATCCGCGGGCAATTTGGCTGCGGGCAGCTCATCGACCTTGCTAAACAATCTGGTCGATAAATGGTTCCTCGGAGCCGACGAGCCTGTCCTGACCAACTCAGGCCTAAGTTACCAGATCTTTGTTGGAAATCTGTTCAACGGAACTCCTTCAAGAAATGATGCGAAGCAAGGTCAGCTCGGAGACTGCTACTTCATTGCAGCTCTGTCCGCCATCGCGGATAAAAACCCCGACGCTGTTCGGAATTTATTTATCGACAATAACGATGGTTCCTATACTGTGCGATTTTATGATGCCACACAAACAGTGGACTACGTAACCGTCAATCGCCGGTTGCCGACCAACTCGGGGGGGCGACTCGAGTACTCAGGCTATGGTCTCAGTGTTTCAAGTTCCGCTACCACGGGTTGGATTGCGTTGGCCGAAAAAGCCTATGCCCAGTGGAATGAAACGGGCAACGAAGGAAGAGACGGTACGAACCGATATTCATCCATCGCAGGAGGTTGGATGTCGAATGTCAACGCTCAAGTGTTAGGAACCAATTCCTCGAACTACTCTTTTTCGACAACGCCAAAGCAGACACTCATCAGCGCAATTACGGCAAGTAAATCCATCACTCTCGGAACGCTACAAAACGCTTCAGCTGGGTTAGTGGGAGGCCATGCCTATACCGTCGCTGGCTACAACGCGTCTACCGATACATTCACTCTTTTCAACCCGTGGGGTACATCCCATCCGGCACCGCTTACTTGGGCACAATTGCAATCCAATTGTTCGATGTTTACCGTAGCGGATGCGAGCGGTTCGGTAGCAAATAATCTAGTCAGCGTCAGGTCCTCCACGGGTGAAGCTTTTGTTGGAAACTGGACCACCGTGGTAGTCGCGTCAGGTATCGACGCTGCTGGTACGGAGGATCGTACAACTCATGAAATGGTGGTGCAGGAACCGATTCTATTGATCCTTGGAAGTTCACTCGAAACGGAATCCAACTTGCCTGGACCGGACATGTCGGTGGCTGAATCGAATGAGGTCGACCGTATTGTGGACGCGGTGGAAGAACGGCTTGCAGCCCCACTTTCTGCGTCGCTCGTGGATTTGGCGATGAGTCAATTGAAGCTAAATGCCATTTGAGTTCACTGGTGTGGCACGGCCCTGGGTTCAGCTTCGTTCATCTTAGAATTCCGCTATACTCTGGGTTAGCGGTTTCTGAACACCCTCACTATTTCCTTTCAATGAGAATGCGATGCGTATCCTTTTCGCGTTTTGCCTCGTTTGTGCCGTTGAATTCGTAACCCTTCCAGCCGTCGTCGCTCAAAAGTCCGACAACGCTAGTCTGAATGAACTCAAGTCACTCGCTGGCGTCCTGTTACAAGAAAAAGAGGGGGAACTCATCGGGGCGGACTTTCGAAAATGCGATGCAAGTTGGGTTGGTGTTTTTCCGAAGATACTTGACTTTCCAACATTGCAAAGTGTTTCCCTGACAGGCCCGATGGCGACGCATGAAAGAATCGTACTGCTCTCAAACTTGCCCAACCTCAAGTCGCTTCGGCTGGATCAGACCGCTTCCACGGATGCGACCGTAGCGGCCATTTCTAAGTTTCCCAAGCTCGAGGACATCAATTTAGAAGGCTGCAACATTTCGGACGCGGCCCTTAATAGTATCGCACAGAGCAGCACCATCAAACGAGTGAGAGTCGGAAAGACCAAAATCTCAGACGCCGGACTGGCCTCTATTAGAGAATCGATTCAGCTCGAGTTGCTCGACCTTTCGGACTGCAGCCAAGTAACCAACGCGGGACTCAATCACTTGAGAGCGTTAACCAAACTTCGCAATTTGAGTTTGGGGAGTCCACAGGTTACCGACCTGGGGATGCAGCACCTCAAAGGGATGACCAACATGGTTGCAATTTCTTTCAAAGACTGTGGCGTGACGGATGCTGGTTTCGAAGCGTTGTCCGGGATGACTAAGCTCAAGGAATTGGATCTGTTCAAAACGCGAGCAGGAGACCGTGCACTGGCCAGTTTGGCTGGTGCCAAGGAGATGTCCAAACTGAAACTGCGAGATTCTGGCATCACCAATCAGGGACTGACCGATCACATTGCCAAGTTTGCGAATCTGACCACTCTGGATTTAGGTGAAACGGGAACCAATGACGAAGCGTTGTTAGCCATTGGCAAGTTGGCCAAGCTGGAGGATCTCAATTTATTGCGAACAAAAGTCACGGACGGAGGGGTCGCGTCGTTGGTTGGTCTCAAGCTAAAACGGCTTAACCTGGACGACATCCAAGCCATCGGTGATGGCGTGGTTCCGCACATTGCTAAACTCCAGTCATTGGAGTTCTTACATTTAGGAAAAACCGCCATCACAGACGCTGGAGTACAAGGCTTGGATGGACTTGTCAACCTCAAGGACTTGATATTAACCAATACGGGGGTGAGCAAGAAAGCGGTGGAAGAACTTCAAGCCAAGCTACCGAAAGTCAAAATACTCCATTAAGGCGAGCGGCAGAGTAAAAACTACCTGCCAAGGGTTTCAATGGGAGAGCGAGGCTCCTGCCGAGCTTGGCGTCGGTTCGGCAGGAGCCTCTCCCCCCCGGTGTAATCAATGCTGCCGCTCGCCTAATCGCAAGGTGTATTGAGCCCATCGTGGCGAATGCGGCCAGCACCCGAACCGACGCTAGCAGCGTCGACCACGACGCATCCAACATTGAAAAGAACCGTTATAAGCTGCAAAATCGTCCTCCACCTCCTGCGGATCGAACTCCCACTGTCTTTTTCAAGCTAGGATTTGTCGATTTTTTCGCAGTCGATTGGTTGTTCGGCGATCACAATAGGGAGAGTTGGTTTGACCGACACTGCGATTGATTGCAAGACCCCATTTTTCAGGTGC
>JANMLD010000342.1:0-11502 GCA_031372345.1 Pirellula sp. | reverse complement strand
TCCACAACTCCACAACTCCACAACTCCCTGTATACTCCATGGCTTTCCCCAGCCTCACACCCACGCACCTTCGTTCGGAATCATGATGGAATTGGGTTATCTACAGCGATTGACGCTTCAACTCACAGTTGGAGCTTCTATGTTGCCGGATTCTGTCCGAGATCCGCATGCCAAGTTCGTGCTGTCGCAGCAGCGCAGCGACGGTGGCTGGTCCGGCCGCGAGGGGGAGAGCGATCTCTATTACTCGGGCTTCGCACTTAGGTCGCTAGCTATTTTAGGTTTGTTAACCGGCGAGGTAGCGGAGGCAGCAGGAAGATTCCTATTGTCTCGAACGGAACAGCAGGAGTCGGTTATCGATCTGCTTTCGCTGGTTTATGGAGCTGCTTTGATTGAGGCTTCCACGGAAAAGAACCCACTCGATGGGATGGCAGTCGATTGGCAAAGCCGTGTTACGAAATTACTTACGTCATTAAGGCAACCAGATGGGGGTTTTGCAAGGACGGCCCAAGCTTCGATCGGAAGCACATACCAAACGTTTTTGGTGGCGATTTGTTTGGAGTTGATGGGGCATCCGCTGCCAGCCGACGACCCAAGCGTCCGTTTTTTGCTTTCGCAGCGGAGGGATGACGGCGGGTTTCTTGAAGTTCGCGTAGCCAAGCGTTCGGGCACCAACCCGACGGCAGCCGCCATTGGGGCATTGCGAACCCTCAACGCCCTACCGGAAAGCGTGGCGAAGGACGCAGCTGAATTCATTGCCGAGTTGCAGAGCGACGAGGGAGGCTTTCAGGCAAACACGCGAATGCCGCTGCCGGACTTGCTGAGTACGTTTACGAGTTGCGTTACTTTGTGGGAGGCGGATTCGCTGGAAAAGATCAATACGGCGAGGGCTTGGCGGTACGGACTTAGCATGGCACGGGCGGATGGGGGATTTGCTGGCTTTGAACTCGACCCGGCAGAAGATGTGGAATACACGTTTTATGGGCTTGGGTTGCTGAGCCTTCTGGCCCCCTGGGAGGCTGGAGGCTGGAGGCTGGAGGATTGAAGTAATCCAGTTTGTTCCCGTGCTCGTGCTCCGTCCGAAGGACGTCTCCAGCGTCCCGCCTCCGGTCTCCCGCCTTTCCTAACGCTTTTGCCCTTTCGTAAAAGCGTGGAAAATGTACACTTTTGTCTGAATACTATAGATTTTGCCGCTCAGCCGTCTGGTGCCAACGTTGGCGCTGGCACCTGCTGGGCGATTTTTGTTTCCTTTTAGGCTGCGTTTTGGGAAATCTGAAGCGCACAACGCTGGGTGGAGTATGGACCTAACCAAACTACGCAATATTGGCATCAGTGCTCACATTGACTCGGGCAAGACAACACTCAGCGAGCGAGTTCTGTTTTACGCAGGCCGAATCTACAAAATTGAAGAAGTCAAAGGTGACGGCGACGGGGCCACCATGGATTATATGGAACTGGAAAAAGAACGTGGAATCACGATCACCAGTGCCGCAACGCAGCTTCAGTGGAAAGACCACGTCATCAATTTGATCGACACCCCTGGCCACGTGGACTTCACGATTGAAGTGGAGCGTTCCCTTCGGGTTCTCGACGGTGCAGTCCTGGTACTTTGCTCGGTGGGTGGCGTTCAAAGCCAGTCGTTGACGGTGGACCGACAAATGCGCCGTTACGGCGTGCCCCGTTTGGCGTTCATCAACAAGATGGACCGAACCGGAGCCGATGCGTACCGTGTTGCACAACAAGTTCGCGATAAGCTCAATGCGGACGCGATCATGATGCAAATTCCAATTGGAGCGGGCGAGACCTTCGAAGGGGTTATCGACTTAGTTGCCATGCGCGCATCATTTTTCGATGGCAAAGACGGAGAGATCGTACGTGAGGAAGAGATTCCGGCCGCTCTGCTCGACAAAGCCAAGGAAATGCGTCACAAGATGCTTGAGTCGTTGTCGATGTACAGCGACGAAATGATGGAATTGCTTTTGAGCGAAGAAGAAGTACCTTCAGAGTTGGTCTACAAAGTTTGCAAAGCAGCGACACAGCAGCTTCGTATGACACCTGTTTTCGTCGGTAGCGCGTACAAAAACAAAGGTGTGCAGTTGCTTCTGGATGCCGTCCTTCGATATTTGCCAAGTCCACTCGAACGCGAAATCAAAGCTCGCAAAGTTGGCGATGAGTCGGTCAAGTTGGAGCTCAAGCCTGACAGGGATCTTCCGTTTGTTGGAATGGCGTTCAAGATCGTGGAAGATCCATTCGGTCAGCTAACCTTCATGCGGGTCTACCAAGGCAAGATCAACAAGGGTGAAATGTACATTAACCAGCGTACGAGCAAGAAAGAGCGATTTAGCCGAATTGTTCGAATGCACGCTGACAAGCGAGAAGAAGTCGATACTGCCGAAGCTGGCGACATCGTTGCCATCATGGGTATCGACTGTGCAAGCGGTGAGTCGTACAGCAATACCCGCGATTACTGCACGCTGGAAAGCATGTTCATTCCGCAAACTGTGATCAAAGTTGCCGTTACGCCTGCTAGCCGGGCTGACGCTGACAAGATGAGCAAGGCTCTCAATCGATTCCGTAAAGAAGATCCGACGTTCCAAGTCTACAACGACGAAGAAACGAGTGAGACCATCATTTGCGGGATGGGTGAATTGCACTTGGAAATCTACGTCGAACGCATGCGACGCGAATACAAAGTCGAAGTAACCGTGGGTGCGCCGAAGGTGAGCTACCGCGAAACACCGGGCGCAGAAAAAGAATTCAACTACAAGCACCGAAAGCAGACGGGTGGTTCCGGTCAATATGCACACATCGTGGGCAAGTTGACACCGATCAACCCTGAAGGCGAAGTGACGTTCGAATTCGAAGACAGTGTTACCGGCGGACGTATTCCAAAGCAGTTTATTCCACCTGTGGAAAAAGGGTTCCGGGATTCACTTCTCAAGGGACCGCTTGCCGAATTCCCTGTGGTCGGTGTCAAAATGGAACTGATGGACGGAAGCTATCACGATGTGGATTCCAGCGAACGCGCGTTTTATATCGCAGCTTGCGATTGCTTCCGCGAAACGATGCGCGCGGCCAATCCGGTGTTGCTCGAACCCATCATGAAGTGCGACATCGAATGCCCAGAGAATGACCAAGGACCTGTCGTAGGGGACATCATTTCTCGACGCGGTTTGGTGACCCAAACCGATGCTCGAGACCGAGTATCGTACATCAGTGCCGAAGTACCGTTGGCCAACACATTCGGTTACGCAACCGACTTGCGAAGCATGACCAAGGGGCAAGGAACGTTTTCGATGGAATTGGCCAAGTATGCGCCAGTACCTCGAAGTCTGCAGGACGATATTATCTCGGAACGCAAGAAACAACTTGCCGCCCGAGCGTAGCTCCGGCGGAGAAAAGCGTCAAAATCGCGAAGTCAGTTCCATCCGCGAAGCCGATCGTTTAACACCGAAGGCCCAGGTCGAAAGATCTGGGCCTTTTGTTTTTGTCCAACTGTTGAATCGAGTTAACCCGCGGCAGATCTCAGATCTCAGATCATTTGCCACACTTCCCACGCCCACGCTTCGCTTTGGGCGTGCCACACGTATCACTCAACCTCTCCACCTCTCCACCTCTCTGAACTCTGAACTCTGAACTCTGAACTCTGAAATGCTACCGCGTCAGAACCGAACCATACAGTGCTTCGTATCGTACTAACTGCTGGTCCAATGCAAATTCTGTCTCAGCGCGTTTGCGATTCGCCGTCCCCAGCCGTTTTCGGTGCTCTGAAGAATTCGCAAGCGAGACAGCGAGTTTAAAGAAATCATCCCATGCTTCTCTGGCCACGGATTGTGATTCCAGTTGATCACCGAGGAGTTCGGCAACGCCCTCCACGCGTGTGGTCACGACCGGCAGTCCCTCCGCCATGGCTTCTAGGATGACATTTGGCATTCCTTCGTATCGAGAAGGCAAAAAAAGCAGCTCCGATCGGGCCATCCAAGCGCGAACATCGTTTCGCTGACCCAAAAAATGAATGCGACCAGTTAGTCCTTGCTGCTGAGCCACAGTTTCCAGAAGGCTTCTCTGAGAACCATCGCCGATCAAAACCAAATGATGATCAGGCAATTGGCTTAACAGTTTTCCTGCATACTGCGCTACAACATCGATTCCTTTTTGGGGTTCAAGCCGACCGACAAAGAGCAGTATTTTGGCGTTGGCTGGAACGTTTTGCGGATCCGTTGGGATCGAGTGGTTTTCGGTTTGGATCTGTATCCCGTTCGGTATTACTAGCAGCTTGCTTGCATCCATTCTTTCGATTTGCACGCACCAGTCGGCGACACCTTGACTGACGCAGATGGTCTTTTGGGAGCGAGATGTTGACCATCGGTCAAGCGCGTGCCGAGCCCTCCTGCGCTCCGTAATACGAATTCCTGCAAAAAAAGGGATGCCCAATGAGGGGAGAACCCAAGCCGACACAACATTGGCATGCCAGAGAAAGGATTGGACCACATCGGGTCGATCCGATTTTACTAACCTTCGAATCTTCGAAACCACCCTAGGCAACATCCACCAAGTCCTGCCCCCCAGAAAGTGCAATTCGATGTTGTTTGATTCAAGAAACCGAACCAACGAGTCCTTGGCCCCAGTTGGCCTTGGTCCAAGAGCCATGACGCGGACTCGATGCCCACGCCTCGATAGAAAGACCGCCAGATCTGAGCAGCACTTTTCGGCTCCACCGGTGTCCAATTCAGTGATAACCAAATCAATACGCATAAGTTGGTTTTCGGGCAAAATCATCCTTCACGACTTCCCGTCGCATTCCCTTCGTCGACGTATTGTAGAGGAGAAATGAAGCGGAGGGCGGCGGTTCGCGGGCTGTTACGTAGGACGCCAAAACAAGGTTGAGGGGAGGCAAGCTCCCGCTCAACCTAGCGAATTGTTGACGAAAATACTTCACAGCATTGCCGAGGGACGGTGACTATTTGGGAAAACTTGTCTATTTGCTTTCGCTCTTAATTCGCATGCCGTAGAACGACTGCCAAATGAAGATGACAGCAATGCTGCAAAAACCAATGGCAAGCCACATCCCGAGGTTTGGCCCCCCCTTGGTTTCCTTCAGTTTCACCGCCAATTCGACCGCGAGCAAGCCAAACAGCGTCGTGAATTTGATGACTGGATTCAAGGCCACACTTGAAGTGTCCTTGAACGGGTCGCCAACTGTATCTCCGACCACGCAAGCGTCATGCAATGGAGTCCCTTTCTGCTTGAGCTCCACCTCGACAATCTTCTTTGCGTTATCCCAAGCACCGCCGGCATTGGCCATGAAAATGGCTTGGTAAAGGCCGAAGATGGCGATTGAGAACAAGTAGCCGACGAAGAAGAAGGGTTCGATAAACGCAAGACCGAGCGTAATGAAGAACACGGCCATGAAGATATTGAACATTCCCAACTGAGCGTACCGAGTGCAGATCGCAACCACTCGCTTGCTATCCTCAACCGATGCTTTGACCACCCCATCGAGTTTGATATTGGCTTTGATGAACTCGACAGCCCGATAGGCACCCGAAGTAACCGCTTGAATGGACGCCCCGGTAAACCAGTAAATGATCGCTCCACCCGAGATTAGACCAAGAACAAACGGGGCGTAAAGCAAGGACAGCTTCTCTTGATGCATCGTCAAACCATGCGTCAAAGACATGATGATGGAGAAGATCATGGTAGTCGCACCGACGACCGCCGTGCCGATCAGAACTGGCTTGGCAGTGGCCTTGAAGGTATTGCCTGCCCCGTCATTTTCTTCCAGCAAATGCTTGGCCTCTTCAAAGTTGGCCGTGATTCCATATTCGGACTTGAGCTGAGCGTGGATGTTGGGAACTTGTTCGATTAGAGAAAGTTCGAAAACGCTTTGAGCGTTGTCGGTGACTGGTCCATACGAATCGACTGCGATGGTGACAGGTCCCATCCCCAGGAATCCAAACGCAACCAAACCGAATGCAAAGACCGCTTCAGCCGCCATCAGTTTTCCGAGTCCCTGAGTTGAAATCCCATACGAGATGGCCATCAAGCCGACGATGCCTGCTCCCAGCCATAGGCATGAAAAATTGCCGGCAACCAACCCCGATAGGATATTGAGCGAGGCTCCTCCTTCGCGACTCGATGTCACGATTTCTTTGACGTGCTTCGACGAAGTCGAGGTAAAGACTTTAACCAATTCAGGGATCAACGCACCGGCAAACGTTCCGCAAGAGATAATCGTAGAAAGCTGCCACCAAAGCTGAGTATTGCCAGCTTCGCCGAGGCTTGGAATCATCACATACGACACTGCGTACGTAATGAGGATGGAGATGATACTGGTGATCCACACGAGGCGCGTCAGGGGCATCTCGAAATCCATCTTGGCGGCAGATTCGTATTTTGATTTGGTCCATTGTTCGTTGATGTAGTAGGAAACGAACGAAGCCACAATCATCATGACTCGCATGACAAAGAGCCAAACGAGCAATTGCACTTGAATAGTCTCATACCCAGCCCCAGCGGACTTAGGATTCACCGCAAGCAAGATAAAGGTAATCAACGCAACACCGGTAACACCGTACGTTTCAAAGCCGTCGGCACTTGGGCCAACCGAGTCGCCCGCATTGTCCCCGGTGCAGTCAGCGATCACCCCTGGGTTGCGAGCATCGTCTTCCTTGATCTTGAACTCAATCTTCATCAAGTCGGAGCCGATGTCCGCGATCTTGGTGAAGATACCGCCGGCAATTCTCAGGGCGGCCGCACCAAGGCTTTCACCGATGGCAAACCCGATGAAACAAGCCCCAGCGTATTCCTTAGGGATAAAAAGCAAAATACAAAGCATGATCAGCAACTCAACACTGATCAACATCATGCCAATGCTCATACCGGCTTTGATAGGAATGGCGTAAACAGGATATGGCAGCCCTTTCAGACTTGCAAAGGCAGTACGCGAATTGGCGAAGGTGTTGACGCGAATGCCGAACCAAGCAACGCCGTAACTCCCAAGGATGCCGACGATACTAAAGCAAACAATGATTCCAACCACGCCAGCCGATAATTCGGAAAGCCATCCAAAGTACATAACGATGACCATCGCAATAAAGGCCCAAAGCACGGCCATGAACTTGCCTTGATTGATAAGGTACGTTTTGCAAGTCTCGTAAATGAGTTCAGAAACCTCAAGCATCGATGCATGCACCGGCATGTTCTTGAGTTCGCGGTAAATGAGCATTCCAAACCCCAAGCCTGCCACACATACCAGCAGTCCCGCATAAAGCAATGACCGGCCTGGAACACCAAAGAAATCAGTTCCTCCCAGATCGGGCAGTACCAGATTAACTTCTCCGCCCGGCACGTGGACTGGAGCCTCGGGCGCTTGGGCCATCGCTTGACTTGAGAGTAAAAATCCAAACAAAAAGGTGATCGCCAGGGTGGCCAAAATCTTTTCAATCGTTCCGCGTTTGTACATTCGGTGCTTTCCTAAGAAACGAGTGGGTCAAAACAATTAGAATGGTAGGCTAACCACTCTTTGTTCAACGTTCAACACGGCTACCATGTCTTTTGGGTGTTTTTTTCGCTTTTATAGTGGTTTTAAAGCAAAACGAATAACCGTAGGGTATTATGCTCAGGAAAACCCTTCCAGTCTTGCGAGGGTGGATCGAAGGATCGCAAGCCGAAGTGAAAGCGAGGGACCATTTCGCAGGTCCCTCACTTACGTTTCGGGTTATGATTGGTGAATTCACATCGTGAAATCACGTTCGCTATGAAAAAGGTGACCCGTCCGATGAATTCAGACCTTCCATGGAGGCATCCGTCCGTCACGAGGCGAACGGCCATTCAAGCTGGCTCCATCGGTATCCTCGGCCTTGGAATCAATCATTTGGCTGGCCTTCGTCAGGCTCAAGCAACATGTGCGGACTTGTCCTTCGGTAAGGCCAAGTCGTGCATCTTCATCTTCCTCTCAGGTGGCTTAGCGCAGCACGAGAGCTTTGACTTGAAGCCGAACGCCCCTGAAAATGTCCGCGGTGAATTCAAACCGATTTCAACTCGCACGCCTGGCTTGCAGATTTGTGAACACTTGCCCATGTTGGCGGAGCGAAGTGAACTGTGGGCGCTTTGTCGCTCGCTAACGCATAGCTCGAACGACCATTCCGTCGCACATCACATCATGCTGACTGGGCATACGCAGCTGCCAACAGGTTTCAACCCAAATGGTTCCAGTCGCACCGACCGTCCGTCCATTGCGTCGGTGGCGGGTTACGCCACCAAGGCTCGTAACAACTTGCCGACGGCCGTGATGCTACCCGAGCGACTGGTTCACTCGACAGGCAGAATCATACCGGGGCAACATGCTGGCGAAATGGGCGCGCAACATGACCCGTGGATAGTGGAAGCATCCCCTTTTCATAATACTGCGTACGGCGCATTCCCTGAGTTTGGTTTTGATCATCAGGATCGCGGCAAACCTGACAATCGACTCTTTCAAGCCCCACAGCTCACGCTCCCTGACGGCTTGGGCATGAAAGAAATCCATGGACGCCTGCAATTGCTGGAGACGCTGAAACGACAACAGGCCACGTTGTCAAGTTTTGCAGAAACACAGTCCTTCGATCGGTTTCGTCAAAGTGCGATCTCATTACTCACGGAAAAGTCCATTCAACGTGCGTTGGACGTAACTCGGGCGGAGGATGCCGAGTTGGATCGCTATGGTCGCAATGCGTTTGGCTGGTCATTGTTGATGGCGCGTCGATTGGTCGCTGCAGGAGTCAACTTGGTTCAAGTCAATCTTGGCAACGATGAAACTTGGGACACGCATGGCAACGCTTTCCCGCATTTAAAAAACTCACTGCTGCCCCCTACGGATCGAGCACTATCCGCTTTGCTGGACGACCTTCATTCCACCGGCGAACTGGACGAGACGTTGGTGGTGATGGCAGGCGAGTTTGGCCGAACGCCTCAGATCACGCTGCTTCCTCAGCATTACAAGCTGCCTGGTCGCGACCACTGGGGAGCGGTACAGTCGGTCTTCTTTGCCGGAGGAGGTGTTCGAGGTGGCAACGTGGTTGGCAGGTCGGATTCGCATGGTGCCTATCCTGCCGAACAACCCGTGAAACCAGAAAACTTCGCAGCCACCATCTACCACGCCCTTGGTATTCCAACCACTGCCGTTTGGCATGATGCTACAGACAGACCCCACCACATCTACCACGGAGAACCGATCAGCGGTTTAGCCTAGGAAACACAAGCGAAATGAACGAACCTTTTTTCAAGAAATATACGGATCTCATCGAATCCGGTACCGACTTGACCGGCATGATGCGAGATCAAGGCAACGAAATCGGTCATTGGCTGGCGACGATCTCCGAACCGGATTCCATGAAGCTGCATGCCCCGTACACATGGACCTTAAAAGAGGTCGTCAACCACTTGTCCGATTGCGAGCGGGTCTTTTCATTTCGCGCAATGTGGATTGCTCGCGGGGGCACGATGCCACTGGTCCCATTTGATGAGAATGAATTTTCTCTCCGAGCACAAGCGAACGCGTATTCCCTGCTGCAACTGGCTGCTGAATTCACAGCCATTCGACAATCGACCCTAATGCTGTTTGAAAACCTGCCGAAGTCAGTCTGGCAGAACGTGGGACAGGCATTCGGCCAAGACATAACCGTTGAAAAACAAGCGACTATTTTGTTAGGGCATGTCGATCATCATTGGAAGATCCTTAAGCAACGCTTCTCATTCTGACCAGACGGCAAATTCGTTGCAGCTTGGGTCGAGAAACTGAAATCGCCGTCCGCCGGGAAACGAGAAGATGGGTTTGATAACCACACCGCCGGCGGCCTCAACTTTTGCAAGGGTTGCCTCCAAGTCCTGGCTATAAAGAACAATGAGCACACTGCCTGAACTTGTCAGTGCTTTTAAGTCTGATCGATAGAAACCGCCATCGATTCCAGCGTTGAGAAAGCTTGCGTAATCTGGTCCGTAGTCGATGAACTGCCAATCGAAAACCTTGTTGAAGAAGTCTTTGGACGCTTCCATGGCGGAAGCTGGGAGTTCGATGTAATTGATATGATGATGATTGCTCATGCTACGCCTCGGAGTTAAACGATGAATCTAATCTAGCGTTGGATCGACACATTGGCGATCGCTTGGCAGGCCGTCTCGATTTGCTCTCGCGAAACGTCTAGATGTGTTACCAGTCGGACGCTTTGAGGGCCGAAAGGTAATGACAGAATACCATGTTGTTTTAGTGAAAGCGAAAATTGTGCGGCCGTGCCCCACTCGCTGGCGACGTGGAAGATGACAATATTGGTGTCGGGCACCGCGTCGCTGAGACGGAGAGTTTTGCATTGACCAATCGCCTGGGCCAATATCTTTGCGTTTGCGTGGTCTTCTGCCAAACGTGCCATTTGGTGTTCGAGAGCATACAAAGCTCCAGCTGCGAGAATGCCGATTTGCCGCATGCCGCCACCGAAGAGTTTTCGTGCTCGTCGGGCTTTTGCAATGAACTCGCGGGAACCGGCCAAGCAAGAGCCTACAGGAGCACCAAGTCCCTTGCTGAAGCAGACGCTGACCGATTCAAATGGTTCTGAAAACGCTTCAAGCGAGACGCCAGTTGCGACCGATGCGTTGAAGAGCCTCGCACCATCCAAGTGAGTTTTGAGACCTTCATGATGGGCCCAATCGCAGAGAGACTGGATGCGTGCTAGGGAGTAGATTTTGCCCGCACCTCGGTTGTGTGTATTCTCCAGGCAGAGCAGCCGCGTGCGCACGCTGTGTTCGTTGTCTGGACGCACACTGCCAGTCAATTGTTCCAGATCGAGCAAGCCGTTCTGGCCCGGAATGGTCTTGGCGACTAAGCCGCTGAGTTGTGCAAAAGCGCCTTGTTCATAATTGTAGATGTGGCAGCCTGAATCGCATAGAAACTCGTCCCCAGGACTGCAATGGACGCGTAAGGCGATTTGGTTGGTCATGGTGCCGCTGGGCATGAAGATGGCCGCTTCCTTGCCGAGCATGCGCGCGGTAAGTTCCTGCAATTCGACGGCGGTTGGGTCAATATCGATGACGTCATCGCCGACCGGAGCGTTGAACATGGCTTCACGCATGCCTGGAGTTGGTTTGGTGACCGTATCGCTGCGAAGATCTATAATTTGCATGGTTTCCTTTGAATGAAGTCTGTCGAATGAAAGGTCTTAACGTGGATGCTTCCCTAGAGATCGTCCGTCTTAATGTCGTGTATCTGCTTGTAATTTCGTGAGGGCGAGGCTCCTGCCGAGCTATTGCGTCATGGCTCCGCACGAGCGTCGCCCCACCCCTGTAAACATTTTTACATCGACTTTTCCCAACCAATTCATAAACCGGGAGGGTGAAGCTCCTGCCGAACCGTTGCGACGCCAGCTCGGCAGGAGCCTCGCTCTCCCGTTGTTTTTTATTAGGTTTAGTTGGCAAAGATGTTTACAGGCGTGGCGTCGGACTCCCCTTCGGAATCGAGTGTTACGGGCTGTTGGT
>JANMLD010000304.1:0-8880 GCA_031372345.1 Pirellula sp. | reverse complement strand
GCCACACCGCTTCAATAGGTGCCACACCGCTTCAATAGGTGCCACACCGCTTCAATAGGTGCCACACCGCTTCAATAGGTGCCACACCGCTTCAATAGGTGCCACACCGCTTCAATAGGTGCCACACCGCTTCAATAGGTGCCACACTGCTTCAATAGGTGCCAGGCACCTACCGATCCGGCACCTACCGATTGACGCTATTCGACAGGAAAATTGAACGACAGGAAAATCCTCAGCCGCATTACCTGTCCTAATCTTCCTGTCTCGTAATCTTCCTGTCGATCGCGATGCTTGTCCCGTGCGAAGCTGCGAACGCTAAGTCTCGCGTATTCTCCCAGAATTCAAGCCTTATATGGGACAAGTTAGGTTTCCGGCATTTTTCGCGTGGCTATAATGCGGAGGTGTCGTACCTGACGCAATTGCAATGGGGTTCATTGTCCCGTTAAATAGCGGCAGGATTTGGCGCCTCTTCGCTCGGTTTGGACGAGAATCGGAACCTTGGCATTGCCCCGGATTGACCGATTGCTTACTAACCAGCGATATTGAGCTTATCCACCGGCTCCAACCACCCGCACGTCGAGGATGATATCCTTCGATGTCGTGTGGGTTTACAACCTTTGAGCAAGCGAAACGAAATGAACACTTACAGTCTCGATTACATCGACGACTTATATGTACGTTACATCCAAGACCCCAACAGCGTATCGGACGTATGGAAGCGTTACTTCGAGGAATTCTCGCTAGCTGCCCAGTCAGAAGCGTTGTTTGCCGAACAGACCGAAGTTAGCTCCAAAGGTGAAAGCAATTCCTCAGAGCCAACCCCGGATGTTCTGTGGCTTGCACGCATGCAAGAGCGAGTTGACCAATTGGTTCGTGAATACCGTGTGCGCGGGCACCTTATGGCCCGCATCGATCCGCTGGGGCTGACCCGGAAAGGCCCGCCGGAGTTGGATCCGCAGTCGCATGGGTTGACCGAAGAGGACCTCAAACGCCCCTTCGCGTCGCCAACGCTTGAATACTCCAACGGTCGCACACTTGCCGACATCATTGAGAAACTTCGGAACACGTACTGCCGAAGTATCGGTGCCCAATTCATGCATATCGACAATCGCAACATTCGCGATTGGCTTCAACGTCGCATGGAAACGACCCAAAACAGGCTCACCCTGTCCCATGATGTGCAAACTCGAATCTACACGAAACTTGCCGATGCCACCATTTTTGAAGAGTTTGTTCGAAAAAAATATGCGACCGCAAAGACGTTCTCGCTCGAAGGTGCCGAAAGCTTGATCCCTCTCTTGGACCGAACGCTGGAAAAAGCTGGTCAACATGGCATTCATGGAGTGCTTTTGGCAATGGCACACCGAGGTCGACTCAATGTCCTTGCGAATATCATGGGCAAGAGGGCACAAAGTATATTCTGGTCGTTTGATGATCCCAAACCTGAGCTGTTCCGTGGAGGCGGGGACGTCAAGTATCACATGGGATACAGTAGCGACTGGACCACCAGTACTGGCCAAAAAGTCCATATCTCCCTCTGCTTCAATCCTAGTCACCTCGAGTTTGTGAATCCGGTGGCGCTCGGTCGCTGCCGCGCAAAACAAGATCGCGATGGAGACACGCATCGCACGGAAAGCATGACGATCCTCATCCATGGCGACGCGGCTTTCATCGGTGAAGGAGTGGTTCAAGAAACACTTAACTTGAGCGAACTGCCTGGCTATCGAACCGGCGGTACGCTTCACATCGTGCTGAACAATCAGATCGGTTTCACCACCGAGCCGGATGAAGCCCGCAGTTGCACTTATGCAACAGATATCGCAAAAATGCTTCAAATCCCAATCTTCCATGTGAACGGCGAGGATCCCGAAGCGGTTGCCCAAGTGGTCAACCTAGCTATGGATTTCCGGAAGGAATTCGAAAAGGATGTCGTCATCGATATGTACGCATATCGACGACTTGGACACAACGAGGGGGACGAGCCACGCTTCACCCAGCCACAAATGTACGCGGCCATCGATAAACGCAAAAATGTTCGTGAAAGCTACCTCGAGCATCTGCTTGAAATGAATGAGCTTTCTCGTTTGGAAGCAGACGCCATCGCCGAAGTCCGACACAGCCGACTTTCTCGCGAGTTCGAACTGGCCAAGACGGAACCCTTCGTTCACGATTTGCAGAGCTTGACCGGCTATTGGGCTGGTTATTTCGGTGGGCCTGAACCGGCCGATCAACCCGTTACCACGGCAATTCCAAAGCAAATAGCCGGTGAACTGATTCGGGCCGCATGCACGGTGCCTCAGGGCTTTAATCTACACAAAAAGCTGGTTCGCCAATTTGATGATCGACGGGAAATGGGCAACGGCAACCTCCCGTTGGATTGGGCGACGGCTGAATCGTTGGCGTTTGCCTCCCTGTTGGCGGAGGGGCAACCGGTCCGATTGTCCGGCCAAGATTGTGAGCGAGGCACTTTCTCGCAACGGCATGCCGTCGTTCGCGATGTGGAAGACGGTCGCAAATACATGCCCTTGGGCCATTTAGCACCCAATCAAGCTCGAATCGAAATCATCAATAGCCCATTGTCCGAAGCAGCTGTTCTCGGATTTGAATACGGCTATAGCCTGGATTGCCCCGAAGGACTCATCGCCTGGGAAGCTCAATTTGGCGACTTTTGGAACGTAGCCCAATGCGTTGTCGATCAGTTCATCACCAGCGCGGAAGACAAATGGAGGCGACTAAGCCGTTTGGTCATGCTGTTGCCGCACGGTTTCGAAGGACAAGGCCCCGAGCACTGCAGCGCCAGGCTCGAACGATTCCTTTTGCTGACGGCAGAACACAATGTCCAAGTCACTCAGCCCTCGACTCCGGCACAGTACTTTCATTTGTTGCGCCGCCAAGCCAAGTCGAAGTGGAGCAAGCCTCTAATTGTCTTAACCCCAAAGAGTCTTCTCAGAAACAAGGCCTGTGTGTCGACCTTGGACGATATCGAGCACGGTCATTTTCAAAAGATCATCGCCGACAGTCGACCAGCGGGCTCGCCAACATCAAGAATTATTTTGAGCACTGGCAAAGCCTACTACGATTTGCTGGCTGAGCGGACCAAACTCAATCGAGATGACGTTGCTTTGGTTCGCATCGAGCAATTCTATCCGCTCGAAGCTGCAAAAGTAGTCGAAGCCTTAAGCGTTTATCCGGCTGGGACACCTGTTTATTGGTACCAAGACGAGCCGACCAACATGGGGGCTTGGATACATGTCAAAATGCGTTGGGGTGACGAAATTTCTGCAAGGCACAAATTAGAACGGATCTCGCGCGTCGAATCCGCGAGCCCGTCCACAGGTTCGCTCCGAGCACACCAGTTGGAAGAGCGAGAACTGCTAAACGCTGCCTTCGCACAGTAAGCGAATAAAACCATGAACAACAATACTTCCGCCGCTTCCATTGGCTCGAACTCCCGTCCCGTCGATATCGCGTTCGACTGCACGCCGCTGCGAAGCATGGCACGACTGGATCCGCCTCTGGACGCCTCGCCAGGACTGACGGCCAAGTACTTGCGAATCAAAGCGGCCATTGCGGAACACGGGACTTTTAACTCCTACTATTTGCACAATGCATCTTGCCGTTTTTTCGTTACCAACGACCCTGGCAACGGCATGATTGCATTCAAATTCGAAGGGGTTGTCTTTACCGACGATTCTGACACCCGTGCCCGACACGCGTCGTTGCATGTTACTCTCGACAAGGAGACTTGCTCTTGGCTTGAGCAACACGTCGTGAAATGGTTCGAAGAGACGGTCAGTCACGCGGTCATCGTCGAATTCAACCGCTACATTGGCGCCGGCGATCCCGAGCAAACCAAAAAACGCATGCGGCAAATGGAGCAGGCGGTTGAGGACAAAGGTGGATTTGTTGGCATGCACTTGTAAGTGCGTATGCAAATCGCACTTTCGCGGAGCGAAAGGCGACATTGGATTAATCGTTTGCGGAGATGACGTCGGGCCCTTTCCCGGCTCGCTTTTCGTACATGCCATCCCCCATTTTGACATATTTGGTAAAGCCTTTCGCGTCCAGATTCTTGTCGCTAAGACTGGTATTGGCCTTCATGTCGGACCATGTCCCTGCAATCGATGGCAACGAAATACACCGTCGTACGGGTAGGCCTGTTTCCGGATGGTGCGTTAATGGGGGATCGTTCATGCCTTGCAGCACTTCGAACGTTTCGCCGTCCTCTCCCCCCGGTTGAATAATCTCGTACACGTAGATTGGCATCTTTAATCTCTTTTTAGACAACTCTGGGAAGAAAACTTCCTCCCTTCTATCATTCTACGAGTCAGGTCAAAACGCAAGGCCAAGAAACGATGCAACGTTTATTCTGCTTTCATCCAAAACGGAGCTGCTGCAAACCAAAAAAAGCAAGATATCAACATGATGGCCTGCATTGGACCCGATTCGAGCTTGTGAAACATGAAGAGCAAAGGTGGCACAATCGTGCCGACAAGTGCAAGCCAACCGATAGGCTTGGCAACTTTGCTAATGGGGGTAGATGTGGGATTCATGCAGGGATTCGCTTTCTCAACGTTGGATTTAAGAAGTGTAGAACGGCACTCCGTGCCGTTACGCTGCAAAAAACAGCACGGAGTGCTGTTCTACACTACCAGCACGGAGTGCTGTTCTACACTACCAGCAGGAGTGCTGTTCTACAAAAAACAGCACGGAGTGCTGTTCTACACTAAAATATCATGCTCTTTCCGCTTTACCGCCGATGGTTTTGGAAAGGACAATATATAAGACTCCGCACGCAATCGCCGTTGGTAATGGCAAGTAGGATGCGAAAACGTTGTGGTAGACATAGGCATACATAGCGATCCCAACCGGTACTAGCCAGGCGAACAGGACCGCGACGTTGAACGATGAGCCAGACTTCAAAGCAGGATCCGTTGCGATACCGACTTTGTCTGCGAAAAAATGGTCGACGATAATGATCGCTCCGATCGGTGCTAAGATCGTGCCGTAGATGCCCACAAATCCCAAAAGGTTCATGGCAAATGCCGGGAATATGCCGGCACCAATGCAAACCGCTCCAGCAATAAGCGTGCTCGCGTTGCGACTCATGCCCGGTACGATCCCTTGGAATGCAAGGCCCGCACGGTAAATGGTGGGATTGGCCGTTGTCCAACCGGCAACGATAATGCAGATCAACCCTACCCAACCCACTGCATCATTGACCATGGTGCCTGGATCTTTGCCCGTTGTCGGATCGACACCGTGAACGCGTACCCAATACACCAACAGCAATGCTGCACAAATCCACGCGACATAGTGCCCCAAAAACATTCCCGCGGCCGACGCATAACCAGCATTAGGCGACTTTGCAAATCGCAATACCGACAGGTCCGCCATGCCTAAGTGCATGGCTGCATTGCAAAACCAAGAAAAGCAAACGACCCCTAAGAAACTGATATTCTCTGGCGTTCCAACCGGCGGTGTCAGCAGCTCCCAGACGTTGTAATTGTCAAGCTTGCCAAGAGTCACCATCGCACAGGCAATGAAGACAAGAAACATCCAGGGGGCCGAATAGTGCCCCATCTTGGCGACGAATCCATAACCCTTCATGGCAACCAAGGTCATCGCAGAACCGATAACCACACAGGCTGCAATCCATCCGGTGCCCGTCGGCATCGTGGAATCAAACGTTGGCATTTTCATCGATGGAAAGAAAGGGCCGACCGCCGTCGCAGAAACCGTGATCATTGCGCCCGCAAGAAAACAAAACAGAATGCCGTTGGCCAAGTTGTAGATCGCGACAAGATTTCGGCCAGCGATCTTTTCCATCTTGAAATAAAGCGTTAACCGCTGCTTGGTCGCGATCTCGGCCGTCAAGAATCGCCAGGTCAACACAGCCAATAGATTTCCCAGCAGTAGCCCAAAGATGAGACTGATTGCCGATGCTCCCCAAGCCACAAACAATGGCCCGATCATGAACTCGGTTCCAGCTGTGTGTTCGCCCGCGTACATGCCCCAAAAGGCAGCTGGCCCTTTGAGCGACTTTTGCGGAACAGGTTCACGCTCGTATTCTGATCCGGCTGGAACAGTCTCTTCAGACATAGAAACTCATACAGTGAGAGGCAGTGATGGAATGCATGGATTAGTTTATCGTTTCGAAAGTACTGTGTGTTCGTAGCGTCGAACTTCTTCAAGCCAGCTTTGTCCTACAGGCACACCCGCCGAAAGACAGTAGTGGTCCCAAACGGCCCCCCAGGGTAACCCTTTGGACTCCTCCATGATGGCCAAGCGTGCCGTCAAATCGCCAGCTTGTTCTGCAGCCCGCAAAGTGGCTGGCTCCAAGTGCGCCATAAGCAACGCTTTGATCGTATTGCGAGTTCCGATGATCCAAGCCGCGATCCGATTGATACTTGCATCAAAGAAATCGAGGCCGATGTGCGTCCTATTGAGGAAGTCGTTTCGTACCAATTCTGCGGCAATGGCTTGAAGCGAATCGTCCAGGATGACCACATGATCGCTGTCCCATCGCACCCCACGACTAACGTGCAGCAAGATCTCGGGAACATACATCAGCGTCGACGTTAGCTTGTCGACAATGGTTTCGGTCGGATGAAAATGCCCGGCGTCTAGGCAAAGCAACTTCTGGTTTTTGATCGCGTAGCCCATGTAAAACTCATGGCTGCCGACCACGTAACTTTCGCTGCCAATACCGAACAGTTTGCACTCTACGGCATCCAGATGATGCTTTTGGCTGAGTTTTTTGGCAAATACTTTGTCGAGTGACTCGGATAACCTCTGCCTTGGAGCGAGGCGATCCACGGGAGTATCTTTGTAGCCATCTGGGATCCAAACGTTGGTCACGGTGGCCGAGCCAAGGGCTTTGCCCATGGCAGCACCGATCTCGCGACACGCAATGCAATGCTCGATCCAGAAATCGCGAATCCCTTTGTCGGCATGGCTCAAGGTGAAACCGTCCGAGGCTTTTGGATGCGAGAAGCAAGTCGGGTTGAAATCCATTCCGAGTTGATTCTGCTTGGCCCATCCGATCCAGTCTTGAAAATGCTTGGGTTGAATCTCATTGCGATCGACCTTTTTGCCTCCGAACTCACCATAAAATGCATGTAGATTCAGACGGTGTTTGCCTGGGATTAAGGACAGGGCTTTTTCGATATCCGCACGAAGCTCTTCGGCCGTGCTAGCTTTGCCTGGGTAATTGCCGGTGACGGCTATCCCGCCTCCGAGTACGCCGCCCGCATTCTCAAAGCCGCCTACATCGTCCCCTTGCCAGCACTGCAGCGAAATCGGGATCTTGGCGACAGCAGCCACGGCCGCCTCCGTATCGACGCCGAGTTCAGCGTACCGAGCCGCTGCCGTCTTGTATGCTTGTGTGATAAGTTTTGTCGAAAAAGCCATCAGGATGCGACCTAAAAATGGGGGTAAGGGATAAACGCCGCAAAGTTATTTGAGAGGGTAGCTGTCTCACTAGGCTTGGCCCAAGGGAAAGCGTATACTATCGACGCTGAAATTTTCACTGGGGCGTGGTGTAATGGTAGCACAACAGACTCTGACTCTGTTTGTTAAGGTTCGAGTCCTTACGCCCCAGCTTTTTAAGGCGAACGGCGGATTCCCTTTTACTGGGAGAGCGAGGCCACCCCTGTAAACATGTCTTCATCGACTTTGTCCAACCAATTCATTACTCGGGAGGGTGAGGCTCCTGCCGAACCATGGCGGCGCCAGCTCGGCAGGAGCCTCGCTCTCCCACATGAAGACTCGGCCGATAGATTTCCGTTTGCCGCTCGCCTTTGCCGACCGGCAGATGGAGCAGTTCCAAACAAAAGGGAGAATCCAATGCGACGAGAGTCAGCTCTGTTCTGCATATGCATTTGTGCTCTGTTTATTAACAAGGGTGACGCTCAGGACCTCAGGCCAAGAGGTTTCACACCGGCTCAAGCGGCCCAGCCTGCTCAAACCTTCGAAACGGAGCAATCATCGCTTTCTCGCTTGGCACCGATTCGTTCATCGAGCCCAACTCTACCTCCGAATGTCAAAGCCGAGCAATTCTTCGTCGTCCAATTCACGGAGTTTCGATTTAAACATGCTCCAGAGGTCAATCGCACCGCCAATGAAATCGTTCAATCCTTCGATCAATTAAACAAAGAAGGGAAAATCGAACTGATCGAATCGGTTCGACTCACGGCATTGGAGTATCACGAAAGCACCGCGCAATTTGGCAAGACGACTTCTGTCACCACGGGCGTGACGAGGACCGCGGTAGGGCAACAACGATCCGTCTCCAATGTACCCCTAGGGACGATGATCCAAGTCATAGCAACGCCTCAGGAAAGCAAGGTACTTCTGAAAATTGCCTTCACCGCATCCCGAATTGACGACAACATATCGGAAGACAAACAACCGGAGGTCGTCAACGTCCAATTCAATACCACCCTTCTGTTGGAAATCGGTAAGGCTACCCTGGTTGGAGGAATATCGGCTGAGAGCAATGACTTTTTGATGGTCACGCTAAACAAGTAGAGCACGCACGACCATACTTACTAGCAGATCGTACTGTTTGTTTTGCAGGAATTTTCAAAGTAAGTTACCGTACATCTCGGGGAGGGTGAACCGAATTGCACCATGATCGATGGCACTTCACCCTTCCCTACCCTCGCTTCGCTCGACCCTCTCAGAGCAACGCGTGAAGTATTTTGATCAATGAAATGGCACGCTATTTGACCTTAAGCCTTCCGTTCGGGCCCGCCCCGACGGAGGCAGCAATTGGCGGCTACAGGCATGATCATTCGGTTCGAGCTCTCCACCGAGTTTACTCGGTGGGAGCAACGTTTGGATGCGAGAAACGCTGCTTCCACCGGTATGAAACCG
>JANMLD010000291.1:0-4726 GCA_031372345.1 Pirellula sp. | reverse complement strand
GTTGATTTGTTTTGAATCCCCCTTCTCAAAGGAGTGTGAAAGATGACCATTCCCAATGGCCCAAACGGCCCTGACGGACAACGACCACCCTGGTGGCCGCCTCCTCCATTTGATCCACCTGGAGAGCCGCTTCCGTATGTACCCGAGCCGCGTCCGGTTTGGTGGCCTCCCCATCTTGCTTGGCCACCGGTGTCCGAACCTCCGGTCGAGGTCCTTTATCCTCCGCCGATTTACACTAGGCCGAGGCTACCACCGGATCACCCCTATCATTTGCCGCCTGGTTACTCGTATCCGAATAACCTACCGCCTGGCCATCCCGGACGAAATGTTCCACTGCCACCTGGATGGCCTCGTCGTAAAGTTCGCCCCGAAGACATCGTAGATTCGGGCAACGATTCGGACGTGGTTATTTAACACGGGCAGTTAGTCTTCTCGCGAGCCGACACGTTACTCGTGTCGGCTCTTTTTTGTTTCACTTTACGACTCATGACCATTATGATCGAGATTCCCAACCTTGAGTTCCATGCAGCACATGCGTGCAATCTTTACTGCGCTCAGTGCTCGCATTACTCCAACTTCCACGCAGGTGGGATCGTCAGCGTTGACGAAGCACATGCAAACTTTTCCGCATGGCAAGGGCGACTTGCACCAAGGCAAATCGCAATTCTTGGTGGAGAACCAACGCTCAATCCCGATTTGATTCGAATCATCGAGCTTGCTCGCAGCGCGTTTCCGAATTCGTCTGGGCTCTTTGTCACCAACGGTTTCTTCCTCGACCGCCATCCCGATTTGCCACGAGCACTACTCGACAACGGCTTTCGGATGGATGTGTCGCAACACGGCAATGCACACGCATATCGTCAGCGATTCCACGACGTGCTTCAAAGGCTCGACGAATGGCGAGCTGCGTATCCCGCATTGAAAATCACTGTTCGAGAATCCCACAAAGGCTGGCGACAGCAGTATCACATGATCGATGGCAAGCCGATGCCCTTCGAGAGTCGCCCCAGAGCGGCATGGAAGATCTGTTTGCAACGATCGTGTACGCAACTATTCAAAGGCCACCTTTGGAAATGCCCAGCTCTCGCATACTTCGCAACTATGGAGCGAAAACTTCGACTGGAAGCGATCCCAGCTTGGCAGCTCTTTCGTGACTATAAGGCATGTCCACCGGACGCGACCGACGCTGAGGTCCGGGAGTTCTTTGCGACTCGGGAGATTCCTCAGTGTGGTCTATGTCCAGCACGCAAGATCCCGTTCCATCACGAGGATCCTACCAACATGGAGCAATAACGATGAAGCGAGTGATTGCAGTACTCGACTTGCCACCACGCCGAAGCTTGCCGAACGTCCGTGCGAGCTTTCAAGCTGCCGCGACACGATGGAATGCGGAAGTACTCTGGATCACTAACCCATTGCACTCGTGCCATCCATTCTGGCAGAAGATGTTTGTTTGTGATCACGTGCAATCGCTCTTTAGCTCCAGCCATGTTCTCCAACTCGACAATGACATGGTCATCCGTAGCGACTGCCCATCACCATTCGAGATGATCGAGCCGATGGACTTCGCCATGGTTTCCGGTCGCCAAAGCTCGCAGCGCCGGGTTGATCGAGCAAGTTGGAACCAGATGGCTCATGAAGAATGGGCGCGACGATGTGATGTGCTACCTGCTCCCGCATGGACGCACCCCAATGGCGGGCTGTACCTCTACGGGACTGAATCATTCGGATCCATGTTTGCCGAGATAATCAGCAACTTACTACCGACTGGTGGGAGACATGATCTGGGCTGCGATGAATGCTTGATTGTCAATCAATTGTGGACAAACCATCGCGAAACGATCCGATTCTTACCCCCATCGTTTAACGTAAACCTTCATCAGAATGACAATTGGTCCAGCAATCCTGTGATGCAGAGCTATATCTATCATTTCGTTGGACAAACTAAGAAGCATTTGGAACGATGCCGGTGGCAACGAACCGATCCACCTGAATTGCCTTACCCCTGGGATCAGCGCTCTTGCAACTTGATCACTCGCTTCGGAAAGAATCCGCCAGCGGTTTGGAAGGCGTCCAGTTGTTTCCATTCAGACACAATTGCCAACTTGCTTGCAGTCTACCCGACCCTAGAAATCCAAATCAATCCTGAGCAGCAAATTGCTTTATCTCGAAGCGATAAAATTGGATGCAATGACCGGGCGCAGCAATACGCAGCAACTCACACTTCCTACCTCAACCTGCCAAAACTCCTGCTCAGGCTTGGCCCAAATTCAAGTCGTTTAGTAAGCTCATAGCAATTCGATAAAGCACTGCAAAATGCCGCTTGCCAAGAAATGAGTTCAGAAACTATCCAACCATGATTTAATCTTCTCTTGTATTGCGTCACGAACACGACGGAAGACTGTTAGTCGTTGGTTATCATCACCAGTAGCAGACGAGGGATCTTCAAATGGCCATGAGAGAACCGTACTGCAAAAGGGCCATAATTCGGGACAACTTGCTTCGGACTCGTTGCAAACGATGATTGCGTAACTGACCCTGGCTTTTCCCAAGAACTGGCTGATCGGCTTGGATTCTTGTCCTACAAGTGACAAGCCTATCTCGTTCATTACCAATCTTGTCAGTGGATGGATGGTTGTTGGTTTGAGGCCAGCACTCGCAACCTCGAACCTGTCCCCCGCTAGGCTTCGAAGAATCGCTTCAGCCATTTGGCTCCGAGCTGCATTTTGTGTGCACAAGAATAGCACAACAGGTTTACTCGACTCTTTCATTTTTCTCCGCTTCCCTCCCGTCCCCCAAAATCCCGTGATGGCAATGCTACTTTCAAATTGAAGACATCATGAAAAGCATCTCGCGGCAAATCTGACGTGAGCGTTCGTCATACAAAGAAGCTTCTTGGTCAGTGTCGTCCGCGATCTTGGGATCCTCATAGCGGATCGGCATACGCAGGTCACAACCCATTACCAACGGGCAAGCGTCATCCGCTTGCGAACACGTCATGATCGCACAGTATCCTTTGGTCGGATTTGGTGGCGCATCGTAGACCTTTGAGAAGCAGACCTGTGCTTTTGCCTCGTCATGTGTTCGGACTTCGTAATGGGGATTCGAAGTATCAGCATTGGTCGTCGTGATTTTCAGTCCGCAGCGTTGCATTGCCGCCACAGCTCGTGGGTTAAACGCAGTAGCTTCTGTACCACCGGAAAATGTTTCGACGTTACTGATCCCGAAGTATTCCGCTGCAACTTGTGCCCAAATTTGCGACAGATGACTGCGTCTTGAATTGTGGGTGCAAATGAAAGTTAGCTTAGCCGGCAATGACTTGGTGATGCAGCTTTGCACATATTGAGCTACCTTTGTCAGGTCGGACTTTCTGTCCGATGGAATCAATGGAAACTCTTCAATCCTCGCGAGAAGGTATTGTTTTAGAGCTGGGTAGAATTGAACTGCAACTTCACTGGATGCCAACGAACTCATCTTGTCTCCTTGAACAGATTGCTGAAATTGAAATGGTTAAGAACACGAGAATTTATTTTGACACTAGCAAATGCTTGATTTGATCAGGCGTAAGCAGCGTCCCGGATGAAACAACTTTCCCGTCGATAGCCAGAGCTGGAAGTGCCGATGGAGCAAACTCAAAGACCCTCATAATGTCAATGATTTTTTCGACCGTGTCTCCACGGCCCAATTCATCGACCGCCTTTTGGGCACTTTTAACGAGTTGAGTGCATTTTGCACACCCAGTTCCAAGCACTTGTATTGCCGCCATCGAACGAATTCTTTCTAGTTATCTACGCTTTCGCGATCGACAGGTCGGTGTTCTGCAATAGGTGTTCGAGTCCGATCTTGCCGACTGGCGGATCGATTTGCCACGGAATGAGCACCGTACGATGCGATTGCTTTTCCATGACTTCACGAATGTAAGGTTCTTCGTGCAGTTGGCGTTCTTGCAGAAGTGGATCGTGAATTGTCAGAGGTGACAAGCATTGATTGATGACCCAAGCGTATGGCTCGATTTCGGCTCGACGTAGGTCGCGTTGCAACGACGCCGCTTCGTGCACGGGAGTTGCTTCTGGAAGAGTGACAATCAGAACGCGAGTATAGTCCGGGTCACGTAGCCTTGGCAAAAGCTGTTCCACGGCTTCAGGCATTTGATTCGATTGGCGAGTGACTTCACGGTGGTAAGCCAAGGCTGAATCGAGGAGTAGTACAGTATGTCCCGTCGGTGCCGTGTCGAGCACCACAAATCCGTCGCTCCCCTGAGCCACCGCATCTGCAAACGCCCGAAAGACGGCAATCTCTTCTGTACAAGGCGATCGCAAATCTTCTGCAAGCAGCGATTTGCCTTGTTCATCGAGTCCGCCACCCGCGTTGCTCATGACTTCCGCCGAGTACTTGGCGGTTTCGGCAACTGGATCGATTCGACTGACGGATAGATTTGCCAACGTTTCACCTGCGACTGCGGCCGCGATATGGGCTGCAGGATCCGTCGTAGACAGATGGACTGTGAAGCCTCTCTCGGCCAATGCAACGGCAACTGCTGCAGCAACCGTTGTCTTGCCAACACCTCCCTTGCCCATTGCAAGGATCACACCATGCTTCTTCTCGGCCAAATCTTCAATTAGTTCTCCGAGAAGAGGTGGTAGCGTCAACAACTTTGGCTCGATTGCTTCCGGAGAAGCGACTGAGTCTTCAGCCGACGACGAAGTTGTGGCCGGTATACCGAGGC
>JANMLD010000283.1:0-17692 GCA_031372345.1 Pirellula sp. | reverse complement strand
AAATAAACATTGTCGGTTATATCGATAACAACAGTATTGCTAAAGCTATAACCATTCACCCTTGACCGCAAACAAGAGAATCGAGAAACCTTAACTCTGCCAAGCCATTTCCCCGCCTACCCTTTACAAAGCTTTATTGTAGCGTAGAGAAGAATAGCGGAGTTGCGCGATCGCACAAATAGTATAACGACTTACATTCCTGCCAACACCTACTTGCGATTGGTTGTATCGATCGCTAAAAAGCACGTCGATCCAAACGATGATTTCTTTGGGCTGATCAGCGACGGAAATATGTCCTTGATCCGCGCTTCGGAGAAGTTTGACTACTCTCGGGGCAACAAGTTCAGTACTTATGCTTCGTGGGCCATCATGAAGAACTTCGCAAGAACCATCCCCGATGAATTCAAACATCGCGATCGGTTCCGAACCAGTTCCGAAGAGATTTTCACGGGGCATGAGGACCGACGAGCCGACAATTTTTCAGCGGAAATCGACCAAGCGGCCCGAACGGATCAGATCCAAAAGATCCTGCACACGCTGGATCATCGCGAACAACAAATCATTGTTCGCCGATTCGGTCTGGACCACCGCTTTGAGCCGTTGACGCTCAAGGAAGTGGGCGAGGAGTTGGGTGTCACCAAGGAGCGAATTCGCCAACTGGAAGCCCGTGCGCTGGATAAGCTCAGAGCTGCCGCCAACAAGGCCCACATCGATCTCCCAGACTAAGGACGTCCATGTCCTTGCTTGGCAATGAACCGACGTCTATTAACGTAACCGCGATGAGCGAAGGGGCTTGTTAATCCAACTCGCACCGGTTTGGGTGACCGGTGCGAGTTGGTTAAGGTGTAAAACTTTAGCGTTTGGACAAACCTCTGTCATGATCTCAGTTCTGCGTACCTCCGTCGGTGGTGGCTTCTAAATATTTGCGGCCCCCAAAATACTGGTAAAGAGCTTATGCCGTCCTTATTTCCCCTCGAATCTAGTAGGGTAAACAGGCGAATCACTGCGTCGAGTATATTGAATCCTTGCTATTTGACACCACCCCCGCAATTGTCAGCCACAAGGTTGGCTTCTCTATGCAAAATAACCTCTTTCGACATACCCTCGTTCCACTGATCTCAGTCGTTTTGATTGCGACCACCGGGTTCGCCTTCGAGAGCGATTCGCTCGCGGTGCCTAACGTTGGACAGCCATCCAGGCCCAACATCCTGCTGATCTTGGCGGATGACTTAGGATACGGAGACGTCGGCTGTTACAATCCCGAATCTCGTATCCCAACACCGAACCTTGACCGACTGGCTATCGAAGGGATGCGTTTCACCGATGCACATAGTCCCTGCACAGTCTGCACTCCGACGCGGTACAGTCTGATGACTGGGCAAATGGCATTTCGAGTTCCCAATGGCGGCCGTGTCTTCAGTGGTGCTGGCGGGCCCTCCCTGATCGCTGCCGACCGAATGACCTTGCCAAAAATGCTGCGAGAGCAAGGCTACTCGACCGCATGCGTCGGCAAGTGGCATATCGGGCTGACGTTTTACGACAAGGACGGTCAACCGATTCACAATGGGGATCCCGAGTCGGTGAAACGGATCGACTATGCACGACGTATCGATGGCGGACCGAACGACTGCGGCTTTGATCAGTTCTTTGGGACCGCATGTTGCCCAACCACAGATTGGTTGTACGCCTACATTGAGGGAGACCGCATCCCTGTGCCGCCGACCGGGTTGCTCGACAAAACGAATCTGCCCAAACATCCCTACGCGAATGACAACCGTCGTGGCTGGCACGCGCCCGATTTCAACTTGGAAGAAGTCGACATGAGGTTTCTGGAAAAGAGTCAACAGTTTCTGCATAAGCATGTTCGTGAAAGTCCGAATAAGCCGTTTTTTCTTTTCCATGCAACGCAAGCCGTTCATCTCCCTTCGTTTCCTGGCAAAGAATTTAAAGGCAAGACTCAATCCGGGCCTCACGGCGATTTTATTTTTGAATTTGACCACATCGTCGGCGAATTGATGAAAACGCTCCAGGAGCTAAAAGTCGACGACAACACGTTGGTGATCATTAGCAGCGACAACGGGCCAGAAGTTCCTACGGTGGTTCATATGCGTCAAGATCACAACCACGACGGCGCGCGACCTTGGCGTGGAGTCAAACGCGACAACTGGGAAGGTGGTCATCGAGTTCCGTTCCTGGTCCGCTGGCCGGGCAAGGTCGCACCGGGTTCGACATCCGCACAGATCACTTCGCTGTGCGATGTCTTTGTGACTGCCGCAGAATTGGTCGGCGCGAACGTACCTGACAACGCCGCCGAAGACAGCTTCAGCTTGCTGCCAATTCTGATGGGCCAGGACGACAGATCCATGCGGCCTTATTTGTTGCAGCAAGCGTTCAGCGGCTCTCGCGATCTGGCGATTCGGCGTGGCAAGTGGAAGTACCTAGCCCACAAGGGGTCCGGCGGAAACAATTACGAATCCAACCCCGAGCTCAAACAATACGCGTTGCCTGATACGGCACCATCAGCCGCTGGTCAGCTCTATGATCTTGAAAGCGATCCTGGCGAAACCAGGAACTTGGCATTGGTGCATCCTGAGATTGTCACCGAATTGAACCATTTTCTGAAACAATCGATCGCAGCCGGACGCAGTCGACCATTGGCATCTGACACGTCAAAGTAACGGAATATTCCCAAATGATTGGCTTCAAACGTGGCCGACGCTGCTAGCGTCGGCTCGGATGCTGGCAGCATCCGCCACGGGTCAGTGGACTCGCTCATAATCCTTTTGCAACAATTGCCGAACGCCGACGAACAACACAATCGCGGCAATCAAGTAAATCAGAGCGGCGTAACTTAGCCATTGCTCTACCCCAATGGTCTTTTTCCAGATACCGACCGACAAAGGGGCAAGTCCCGATACTAGGGCTCCGAAAAAGTTCAAAAGCCCAACGGCAGATGCACGCGTATCTGCCGGCACCACTTCAAAGGCAGCAGGAAAAATGTTTCCCATGAAGAGCCCAGCGAATAGCCCAAACGCAGAAGCAGCCAAGCGAGTCGCGTTGAGCGTTTCCGAATTGCCAATCGCATAAAGACAAGGAGCACAAAGCAGCAAACTTGCAGTCATCAAATAGAGTCTTGCCGCTTTGGTTCGAACATAAAGCTTGTCCGCAAGAATACCGCCGCACAATAAGCCGACGAGCGTCGCGGTCTGCAAATAGACCGTCGCAGTAAAGGCGGCGTCCGCGAGCGTCAATCCGAATTTCTCGAAAAGGAAATTCGGTAGCCAACTGTAGAGCATCCACAGGCCGAACAAAAACGCTGGAAACACGACGCTCAATAAAAGAAAAGTCGGAACTCGAATGACCTGGGCCAAGGCAAGTCTTGCATCCTGCTTCCGAACATCGCGATCCGAACTTTCGTGCACCGTTCTCAAGAACAAAAAGTACGGAACAGCGTAGAGGAGTCCAATTCCGCCAAGAACAAAAAAAGCGGCACGCCATTGCCCTAGCTGTGCCATCCAGCCTCCAAACCAAGACCCGCCGACCGTTCCAGCAATCTGTGCCGTTGTTAGCAAAGCAACAGCTCTTGATCGCTTCTCGGGGGGATGGGCGTTCGCTGTTAAGGCAACTGCGGCTGGCATGTAGAGCGACTCGGAAATGCCCATCGCCGCGCGAAGTCCAAGCAGCATGACAGCCGAATTCGCCAACCCTGTCGCAACGGTCACCACACTCCAAACCGCCAAGCTTAACACCACCAACTGGCGCTTTGAAAACTTGTCGGCCAACTGACCCGCTATGGGGCAGCCGCATCCATAGACCCACAAGAAAATCGTCCCTGTCAGTCCAAGCTGAAAGTCGGTCATTCCAAGATCGGACTTGAGCACCGGAAACATCGCGGACATCGCTTGGCGATCGCAATAATTCAGAAAATACGCAACCCACATGAAGCCAACCAGCAACGCAGCTTGCCTCGAGGCAGCCATGGAGTCCGCACGATTCATGGTCTGTTGTCTGTCAGGGATTCAAGTGCCACTTCTTGCGCAATGACGGCCACGCAATCCCCTTGTTGCGTCAAGCACGGAGCCCGCATGGTTACCAGATAACCGTCGCTGTGAGCAACGATCGGCTCCGCCTCGCGATCCGGGCGTTCTAGATGGTGAATGCATCCGATCGTTTCTCCGCGTTTCACTTTGGATCCAAGATCAACGTGGATCTCAAAAATACCCGACTCCGGCGCAAGCAAATAATCCTCGCGATTGAGGGCTTGTGTCAAAATCGTAGGTAGCAAGCCAAGGCTTGCACGAGTCTCTTCCTTGCCTTGAAGCGCGCCGACATGAATCAGTACGTTTCGCAATCCGCTCTGAGCGATGCGATGCACACTGGCGGGTATTGCCTCACCACCTCCAAGCTCCGTTGTAACAACAAGCTTACCTTGATTCTCCGCTTCGACGGGCAACAGGCCAGTGCCAGCGATATCCGCGTATAGAAAAGCAAAATCCGTATTCCAGGCTAGCATTGCTGCAAACATTTTCCAGCGTTGATCAAGATTCGGTACCAAATGCATGTGAGCGCATGGGACAAACTCCATACTGCGCCCGCCCGAATGAATATCGATGACGACATCGCACATCGGAAACAAGACCGTCGTTAAGAAGTGCGCGATTTGGCTCGTGACGCTCCCTTCTGGCTCGCCTGGAAAGGCTCTGTTCAAATTCATTCCATCCAGAGGAGACAAGCGAGTGGCAGCTCGAGCCGCGGGAAAGTTCAAGGACGGGATGAGGAGGATCCGTCCGTTGACCATCTCGGGCGTCAATTGCCGAGCCAGTTTCATGGCCGCGATTTGGCCTTGGTACTCATCGCCATGATTGCCGCCAAGAACCAAAACAGTTGGTCCATTTCCATTGGCAATCGACGTGATCGGAATCATGACGTTCGCCCAACCACCAAGGTTATGCGAGTAGGGGACCTGCAAAAAACCTTGTTGCTTACCTGGTTTTTCGAAATCGAGCGTAGTGAAGATCATAGCGCGGTCTCATGCTTCTTCGTGCAGATTGATTTGTCGTTGAGCGTGATTGAGTCGCGAGTACGTACCCCCCAGTCGAATCAGCTCGTCGTGGTTTCCAACTTCGGTGATCCGGCCTTTCTCAAGCACGATGATGCGGTTGGCTTTACGAAGAGTACTAATGCGGTGCGCGATGGCGATGGTCGTGCGTCCTTGGACCAAAACATCGAGTGCCTCCTGGATTTCGCGTTCCGTTTCCGTGTCCACTGCCGAAGTCGCTTCGTCCAAGATCAAGATCCGCGGATCGGTAAGAAGAGCTCGCGCAATCGAGATGCGTTGCCGCTCGCCACCCGAGAGCGATTGGCCACGTTCGCCAACGAGTGAATCGTAACCGTCCGTCAGTCGCAGGATGAAGTCGTGGGCTTTAGCTGCTCGCGCGGCCGCGATGACTTGCTCACGTGTCGCCTCGGGTTTTCCATACGCGATATTCTCGGCGATCGATCCGAAGAACAAGAAAGGCTCTTGCAGGACGATGCCGATATTGCTTCGATATTCGGTGATTGGGAACGATCGTATGTCGATTCCGTCCACCATGATCGAACCGCCGCTAACATCATAAAAGCGGCAGACCAGATTGACGAGCGTGCTTTTGCCAGCGCCGCTTGGGCCAACGAGTCCAATCATTTCACCAGGTTGAATGTCTAGGCTGACATTGTGAATGACTTGGCGAGAGCCATAGCGAAAGGTCAAATCGTTGAGTTGGACTCGGCCATGGACGCGACCTGGCCGGACTGGCTTTTGCGGTTCGGATACGCTGGGGACACGGTCGAGGATTTCGAAAATCCGGTTCGTGGCGGCAGCGGTACGTTGTGCATTGGCCAGGAGTCGGCTCATGTCATCTAGACGGCTATACAAGGCACCGATGCGGTTTACGAAAAGCCAAAGAACACCAAGCGTGATGGCGCCTTGAGATACTTGGTAGGCACTGAAGCCCCACACCACCAACAGGCCAAGATCCGTTAGCAAGGTGATAATGGGTGAGAAGGCTGCCCACAATCGGTTGACTCGGTTGTTCGAGTCGAGGACGTGATCGTTGCTCTGTTTGAACCGATCTACTTCCCGATTTTCCTGCGCAAAAGCTTTGACCACGCGAATGCCGGGAATCGTATCGGCGAGTACGTTCACCATCTCGGCCCAGGCCGCGCTTCCGCGGGCGAATCCCATGCGTATCTTGCCTTGAACACGCGATACCGTCCACGCGATAAAGGGAAAAGGCAACAAACCAACGACAGCCAACATCGGATCGATTATGAATAAAACGATCCCGGTGAAAACGATCATCAGAATGTCCGTTGCGAAGTCGACCAAACTGATCGACAGAAAATCGCAAATGCGCTGCGTATCGCTGCTGATGCGGGAGATAAGGTCTCCCGTTCGCTTCCCACCAAAAAACTCCAGCGAAAGTCTCTGAAGATGCGAATAGGTGGCGTTGCGCAGATCCGCGCTGATCTGCTCGCTGACGGAGGCAAGGGCATACGTTTTTGCCCATGACAGTGCCCAACTCAGTAATGCAGACAAGAGCATTCCGACCAGTAGCCACGGAACGAGACTAAAATCCGCAGACTTAGTCACCGCGTCCGGTACCGTATTGGCAAGCTCTTTGGCTGCGACTCTTGCCGCCTCATGCGGAGTTAATACGTTGTCTACAAGGATCTTGGTCAATACAGGTGGGAGGAAGGTTGCGGCCGTGCTCAGCAGGGTTAAGACAAAACCGACCAAGATGATGGACGCTCTTGGTTTGGCAAATCGGGCTAGTCGCCAAAGCGATCGATTGGTATCCGGGGAAGCCGCTGGAGCGCAATTGCTGCAAATCATTTGGCCGACCAGCATAGTTCCGCCACATGATGGACAAATCGAGGCCGATAGCTCGGTCTCCTCGGACTTTCCTGCCTTCAATAATTTCAGCTTGGTCACCAGCAATGCAGCGGAACTCGTGTTGCCTGCGGTGAATCGCCAGGCTTGAAGCAGCTGCTTTTCGCCAAGGAGTTGCAGAATACCGAGACCCGCGCGATCGAGTTTTTTGAGTTCTCGAATTTCAGTTAGCGGCCAACGAAGCCACGGGGCCAAGTTCTCGCCTGGGGGCGATGGTTGCCTAGCAAGTACTCCCAGGTTGGTTAGGACAACGATCCCGTTCCCGAATCGCAGTTTTGAATCGAGATTCGGCTCAAGCCACGTGATGACTTCCTCGCCAACTAGAAGCTGCGTTTCCAATTCTCGTCGAAACGCTGGCGGAATGGCTGACGGAGCGATTGGCATCGGAGAATTGTCGGAAGTGGTTAAGGCGTTCACGAAAGGTTAGGAATAAAATTTGAGTGGCAGCGAATCATTTGGAAACCAATAAGATAACTACAAATGCTCGTTAGCGGAGCCGCATACCAAAAACTACCTGACATGGGTTTGTTCCAACCAGGAGCGTTGATGACGGCGAACGCGGATTTCGTTAGAATTTCAGTTGTTTGCTACACTTGAATGTTGAGAATGGAGATTGAACCTTGGCACGCGACACATTGTTTCTACTCAAAGAAGACTTTCCCGATGGGGCAGGACTACCTTACTTTTGCCCTGATTGCGCGACCGTTACGGGCGTATTGAGCTATTTTCCCAAACTGAGGCATGCTTTGGACATTCGATATGCCGATTTTCCGGCGCCTCGCGTGGAAATCGTTGAGCTGATCGGAAAGGACAATCAAAACTGCCCCGTGTTGATTTTGGACAAGGCCCCACCGATGGACGCGCTTGGATTCCTCACTGGCCAAACCGAAGGTCGGTGTTTTATCTCTGGTGCCAAAGCGATCGCCAAATATTGGTCGCACATTTACGGTGTTTCACGCCCACACTAAATCACAAGCAACCATGCCATGAACCGCCCTGATGAGCATTTAAAAGCAGGATTCCTGTTCGACCTTTCGCCGTCCATCGATGCACCAGAAAATGCAGTGGATGATGATCGAGAACCGCTGGACTATGTGCCGGATAGTGATACCTCCGATTGGGTGCCACCGATTCGTTCGGTCCCCGTCGAGGATCGCGAGTCCTTTATTAAACTGTCGCTGGTCAATGGAGTTGGGCCACGGTTGCTGGCTGGTCTCATCGATCACTTTGGAACGGCGACAGCAACCCTCAAGGCAACGCTTTCTCAATTGGGGCAAGTGCCGCGGATCGGGCCCAAGTTATCCACCTTGATTCGGGACTCAAGTCAGAGCGACCTCGCCGAGCGAGTGCTCCAGCACTGCAACGAATATGGCGTTCGAATCATCATTGCGGGCGATCAGGATTTTCCTAGGCTCTTGGCCGAGTTGCCAGACCCGCCGGTCATGCTATTTGTTCGAGGGGCATTTCACCAATCCGACCAGCTCTCGATTGCGATGGTAGGAACGCGTCATTGCACAAACTATGGCCGCACGATGGCGGAACGCATCTCGAAGGGGTTAGCCAGATACGGCATCACCATCGTTAGCGGACTGGCTCGAGGTATTGACGCAACTTGCCACCGCGGAGCCCTCGAATCCAACGGTAGAACCATTGCGGTTCTAGGAAGCAGTGTCACCGACATTTACCCACCCGAACACACGGAATTGGCGGGCCAAGTTGTCGAGCACGGCATTCTAATAAGTGAAACGCATCCCTTTGCTAAACCCAAAGCGGGTGTATTTCCGCAACGCAATCGCATTATCAGTGGCTTGAGTCTTGGCACGATCGTTGTCGAAGCCGCAGATCGTTCGGGTTCACTCATCACAGCACGTCATGCCGGCGAACAAGGCCGTGACCTATTTGCGGTTCCCGGGGCGGCCACCTCTCGAATGTCGCGTGGCTGCAATCAGCTCATTCGCGACGGAGCCATTTTGATTCAGGATGCTGAAGACGTGATCGAGCACCTGGGACCGCTTGTTGAGAAAGCAACGCTGGGTGACGGAAATGTGGTTCACCACGCCGCCGAGTTGCAGCTCAATGAAATGGAAACAGCCGTGCTGCAAGCCATCGATTGCATGCCAACGGATATCGATCAAGTGATATCGACGTCGAAGCTTCCCGTACCTCGTGTCTTGAGTACATTGAGCGTGTTGGAGATGCGTGGTCTCATTCAGCGGCTTTCTGGTAGAACGGTAGTCCGGCGCTAGTATTCGTTTAACCGCGTGGGCATCGCCCGGCGTTTTCTAGTGCACGCGGCCCGTTGGGCACGCGGTTAAACGAAGAAAACTTTTGTGTGGCTGAGCGAGGCCCTCGCTCAGGTTTTGCAGGACCCCAACGAGCGAAGGGCCTCGCTCGTCTACAATATTCGGCCATAGAAATGACATGACAAAATTTACAATCATTGGTACAGGAGCGGTGGGTGGTTTTTATGGCGGGCTGCTTGCGAAAGCCGGTTGCGACGTTCATTTTCTGATGCACTCCGATGTTGAACACGTCAAGTTGCATGGCTTACGCGTCGACAGCAAGCAGGTTGACTTCCATCTTCCGAAGGTGAATGCCTATTCCAGTGTACACGACATGCCCAAATGCGATTGCGTTGTTTTGGCATTGAAGAGCACGCAAAATCATTTGTTGGCTGACTTGCTGCCGCCTTTGATGCATGACGATTCGATGGTGCTCGTGTTGCAAAACGGTTTGCATGTGGAACAGGCAGCTAGAGAAGTTGCGGGCGAAGGCCGAGTCGCGGGCGGTTGCTGCTTTCTGTGTTCCAACAAGGTTGGACCGGGCCATATTCGCCACCTCGACTACGGTAAAATCGTAATGGGACCGTATCGTGGTCTTGACGATTCAGAGACTGGACCCACCATGGAACGGTTGGCGTTGATTCAACTGGAGATGACTCGGGCCGGGATTGATTGCAAGACTACGGAGTTACTCACGTTGGCCCGTTGGCGGAAACTGATGTGGAATATTCCGTTCAACGGACTATCGGTGATCCTAAACTCCAGTACCGATCGCATTATGGCATTTCCTGAGTCGAGAGCCTTGGCAGAGGCCATTATTGGCGAAGTGCGTCAGACCGCTTGCAGTTGCGGGCACGGTATCGAGCCAGAGTTCGTGCAGACCATAATGGACGAGACCGATCAAATGGTCCCATACGATAGCAGCATGCGTCTTGATTTTTTGGCAGGACGACCGATGGAAATAGAAGCGATTTACGGTAATGCGATTCGAGCGGCCGAACGAGAAAACGTGCAGTCGCCCATCGTGCGAGTTCTTTATCAACAACTTCTATTTCTTGGTGTCCAGCGATAGCTGCTACAGCTTCTACCACCACATCTTAGGCGAGCGGCGATGTAAAAACTACCAATCACAACCCGAAACGTAAGTGAGGGACCCGCGAAATTGCCCCTCGCTTACACTTCGGGTTGGGATACTCCAATCTGCCGCTCATCTTAAAGCGGGGATGAATCCCCGCACTCCAAATTTTGCGGGGATGAATCCCCGCGCTTGTTCTGCACCGGTTATATTGACGGGTGAATTTGCGTTTGGAAGAACTTTCGTCAAGAAACAAAGGGCTTTAAAATGGCTGGTGTCATCATCGGTTTGGTTGTCATGGGCACAATTGTGCTCTTGTTCTTCTTTTATTTGGTCTCGCTCTACAACAACCTCGTCTCGTTGAAGAATCGTTTCCAGAACGCATTTGCACAAATCGATGTCCAGTTGAAACGACGCTACGACTTGATCCCAAACTTGGTTGAGACCGCCAAGGGATACATGAAACATGAGAAAGAGACGCTCGAAGCGGTCATACGGGCTCGCAACACGGCTTTTGCCGCTGGTCAACAAGCGGCGGCAAACCCAGGCGATCCGACCGCCATGCAAAATCTTTCCACAGCCGAAGTCGCACTGGCGGGATCGCTAAACAAGTTTATTGGCCTAGCCGAAGCGTATCCAGATCTGAAAGCCAATCAGAACATGTTGGCACTTCAAGAAGAGTTGACGAGTACCGAGAACAAAGTCTCCTTTGCTCGCCAATCCTTTAATGACTCCGTTGCCTCCTACAACATTGCGTGCGAGAGTTTTCCGAGCAACTTGGTGGCAGGCTTTGGCCGTTTCTTGCCTGCCAAGATGTTCGAGATCACCGCCCCTGCGGAACGTGAAGCGGTCAAGGTCCAGTTTTAGTCAGGACACCCTTCCGTGGATTTCTTCGAGCATCAAGATCGAGCCCGCCGCAACAGCAGGCTCTTGTTTCTTTATTTTGGGGTGACCGTTGTCTTGGTCATCACGGCGGTTTATTTTGCGTTGATCGCCATCTTGGCGCTAGCGACTCGCGATTCGGAAAATGCGGTCCATGTTTTGGATTGGAATCCGCAACTGTTGGCCGCCGTTGTCGGCGCGGTTGTTGTTTTGATTGCGACCGGGAGTATTTATAAGACGTGGATGCTTGGCGACGGTGGCGAACACGTGGCGGTAGCATTAGGCGGTGTTAAGGTTTCGGCGAATTCCACGGTACTTGAAGAACGGATTTTGCTCAATGTCGTCGAGGAGATGGCGCTGGCTGCGGGGACGCCGGTACCTCCGGTTTACCTTCTTAAGGACGAACTGGGGATCAATGCTTTCGCGGCTGGCACGACGCCGCAAAACGCAGTGGTCGGTATTACCCGGGGGGCAATTCAAACCTTGACCCGCGATGAGTTGCAAGGGGTGATCGCACATGAGTTCAGTCATATCCTCAACGGAGACATGCGGTTGAATTTGCGATTGATTGGATTGCTGAATGGGATATTGATTGTTGCCCTCCTTGGTTACATGATCCTTCGGATATTGACTCAGTTGCCTATGCGATCTTCTCGGGATAGCGATGGAAACAAAGGCGCGTTGGGACTGGTCGCGGCTCTTTTTATGGTGGGAGGAGCTTTGGTCGCGATCGGTTACATTGGTGTGTTTTTCGCAAACATGATCAAAGCCGCCGTTTCGCGTCAAAGAGAATTCCTGGCTGACGCCTCAGCGGTTCAATTCACTCGCAACCCAAGCGGCATCGCCGACGCGCTCAAGAAGATTGGCGGTTGGTCGAAGCATTCTAAGTTGCAATCGGCGAGAGCGACCGAAGCCAGTCATATGTTTTTTGGCAACGGTGTGGCTACGCTGATATTCGCGACGCATCCGCCGTTGGAAACGCGCGTCAAGCGAATTGAACCTCGATTCAATGGCCAGTTTGCAACAACGACCGAAGTTGCACATTCTTTGTCGGAGCTAATTGACCCGCGCTCCTTATCGATGCAGTTGGCGTCCGTCAGTGCCGCACACCAATCGGCGCTTTCAGGTGCCGAACAATTGGAGACCCGTCCGCAAAACGCAGCCGATCAAATCGGAGAACCTACGCCTGAACACATTGAACACGTTCATGGCTTGATCGATCGATTAGATGATCGGATCGCACAAGGCGTTCGAGACCCGCTCGGCGCTGTTGCCGTAGTCTATGCTTTGCTACTCGCTCCGGCGGGAGATGAGACGCGGTCACGGCAGTGGCTCGAACTCGAGAAATCCTGCGACCCTCGCGCGTTGGCGGAACTGAAACGGGTGTTACCAAGCGTAGACAAGTTGTCCGTGGAGCAGCGATTGCCGGTAGTCTGTTTGTCTTTGCCCGCGTTGCATCAGATGTCGCCACCCCAAGTTAATACCTTTCGCTTGACGGTTCGCAAACTGATTGAGGCAGACCGCAAGTGGACCCTATTCGAATTCGCTGTTCAGCGATTCATCACGAAGCGTTTGGTGCAACGACTCAGCAGCGAACATCTCAAGCGGACATCACGGCCCGATTTGAAGGAAGCGACGAGATCCTTTCAGGTCGTCTTGTCATCGCTCGCTTACGCGGGTGGAAATTCCAGCGATCCAAGTCAAGCGTTTCGCAAGGGAATGGAAGTCGTTGCTTCCCAAATAGCGGCGATGGAGTTGCTTCCGCGCGAGAGTTGTGTGTTGAGCGAGCTGAATTTAGCCTTGGACGGACTCGAACGAGTTTCTCCTAACATCCAACGCTTAATGCTGGATGCCTTTGCTGAGTGCATTGCCGCCGATAAGCACGTAACGCTGGATGAAACAGAATTGTTGCGAGTCGTCTCGGACGCGCTTGGTTGTCCGATGCCCCCTATCATCGCCAATGGATTGTGAAACCAATGTCGCCTTCCCTCCCTTTCCACTACAGCAGCATTTTCCGATTTGAAGGCCCCGTTAATCGGAAAGACTATTTGCAAGTGGGTGTGTCGCTTATGGTATTGAAATACCTGGTGGAAGCGGTCGTGATCTACACGGCAACCAGCTTGAGGTATACGCCGATCGATTTCGTGAACCCACTTTTATCCAGTCGCGAGTTCTTTTTTAACGCGTCGTCGACGTGGCTGGGAATGGCTTGGATCCTTTGGTCGCTCCCATTTTTCTGGATCGCGGTCGCGATGAGTATCCGACGGGCATCGGATATCGGTGTGTCTCCTTGGTTCGGTTTGGCGATCCTCGTACCCATTGTGAATTGGTTGGGTATGTTGCTGATGTCGTTGATACCCAGCCGAATTCAAGGATCGCAACACGACGTTGAGTCTCAGCCTGAAAAGTCGGACCGGGAAAGGCTTAGCGACGCATTTCGAGCCCTGGAACCGAATTCGTTTCCATCGACCGACTTGCAGGATTCAAAAGATAGTGCGAGTCGATCGCGAGCCACCGCGTTTACAGAATCGGCTGGCTTCGTTAAAGCACCATACGATGGGGTGTCCGCAGCCATCCTAGGTATCGGCGGTGGGGCCTTGTATGCGATCAGTATGGTCCTGTTCAGCGTGTACGTGTTGTCTAGCTACGGTGCAGCGATGTTCTTTGGAACACCCGTCGTGGCAGGCGCAATCGCTGCATACCTGTATAACCGAGGAGTCGCGAAATCCGTTGGTCAAACTCTAGGACATGCTTCTTTGACCATTCTCTTCGCTTGTTCGGGCTTTCTTTGTGTTGGCATCGAGGGGGCTATCTGCATCGCGATGGCTCTTCCTATTATGTTGCCGCTCGGGCTCTTTGGAGCCGTAATCGGTAGGACCATCGCGGTAGCGACAGCGAATCCGCAACGCGATGAATGGGCCGGGATGGCGGGATGCATGCTGGTCTTACCCTTGATCGCGTTCGTAGAGCCGAGTTGGCAAGCCACACCCACCTTTGAAGTCATGTCTTCGGTCGAAATCCAAGCGACGCCGGAGGAAGTATGGAAACAGGTGATCGAGTTTCCTGACATTACCGCCGAGCAGGAATGGTTTTTCGCACTTGGCATTGCGTCTCCGCAACGAGCCCGCATCGTCGGACAAGGCGTGGGCGCAGTTCGTCACTGCGAGTTCACGACGGGGACTTTCGTCGAGCCGATCACCGTGTGGAATCCTCCGTTTCAGCTTGGCTTTGATGTGTCCGAGCAACCCGATCCGATGGTTGAACTTACCCCTTATCGCCACTTGCATCCGCCGCATCTGGAGCATTCGTTTCGCAGCACGCGTGGGGAATTTCGATTGATCGAGTTAGGCAATCATCGAACACGACTGGAAGGGCGAACGTGGTATCAACTTGAAATCTATCCGCTGAGCTATTGGACACTGTGGACCGATTGGATTGTCCATCGTATCCACTTGAGAGTTCTCAATCACATTCAGAAGACGGCCGAATCGACACCGAGCGAAAGATAGCAGGTAACGCCCGCGGATACGGCCATTCTCGTGTGGCCATCTCATCGCAACTTTGTCTCATCGGCTAGCCACTCTCGACATAACAAACAGCATTTCGCGGGCGATTTCCTTGCTCTTTTCGTCGTACGCCACCGTTTCCTGTAGAGTGTCGTCCGCAACTTTCGGATCCTCATATGGCAGTGAAAGTCTGAGTTCGCATCCCTTCACATTCGGACAGGACTGGTCCGCACTAGTGCAAGTCATGATGGCTGCAAATTTGTCCGTCGGATTGGGTTTTTCCGTGAGTGTTTTCGAAAAACAGAAGCATGGCGTTTCGTCTTGGCTGAAGACGACCGAGTATTTCGGGTTGGGCGATGCGTGATCGGCGGTTGTGATCGTTAAGCCAGCACGCTGGAGGGCTGCGACTGTCCGAATATTCATAGCGGTGGTTTCCGTACCGCCGGAAAACGTCTCGAGTCCTTGGATCCCAAAGTGTGTCGCGGCAATTTGAGCCCAAAGCTGTGCCAAGTGGCTTCGTCTGGAGTTGTGTGTGCAAACGAACAGCAACTTGGCTGGTCGCTTAGCTGCATGACAGGACGTTATGTATTCGGAAATCTTCAGAAGTTCAGCCCGTCGCTCCTCTGGGATTTGACTGATTTCAGCTCGTCGGTCCTTGACGTAGCTCTCAACTTTGGGGGAAAGGCGGGTGGTGGCTGGAGCAATGACCATGCAGATGAGAAGGGTTAGAGTCGAAAATAGAAGCGAAGAATTCATTGCGCTGGCAATCTAAAAAAAGTGTGGCCCCGAAAATTGAGGCATTCTACGTTTCTAAGTTATAGCCAAGAGAATGAGGGGAGTCGATTATTCCGCGTGAATTGCTTGTTAACCTTTCACACCACGAGGCCGTTACCACAACAACGGGTACAGCCATCGCCTATGTTTTCTCGAAGCGTCAGGTCACTTCTTCGGTTTGCCCTTCTTCTTCTTCTTAGGGAGAGGTTTCTCGGCGCCTCCTTCGGTCGGAGAAGCTGGAAGGCGTTCTAAAACCTCTCGAGACAGGCTCCGAATGGCCGAATCGGCTTTACTTGCGCTGAGGCTCGCAACTCGAGCCCTTAAGGCTGGCGAGGAAGTGTCCGGAACCGAACGCAAGGCCACTTTCTGCACGCCGACATCACCGTCGTCGATTAGGTTAATCAATACATCACTGGCGGAATCGGCCGTGAGTTTGCCAGCGGCGGCGGCGGCGGCGATGCGAACGGTGACATCGCCACTTCGAGCTGCCCGTTGAATCACATCGACAGCCTTGTCGGTCCCGATGAGACCCGCCAGGTATGCAGCTTTCGATGCCAGCATGCCATGGTCGCTAGCGATGAGCCTTGACAAATGAGGAAGAGCCTCGGCTCCAAATGCCGCCGCAGCTTTGTTGTAAGCTGGTTCTTCTGGGTCTAAGGCGGCTTTGACCTGATCAAATGTAACTGCCATGATCATTCCTTTATACGTTAATGGTGAAAGGACTCGCGACCATCGTGGTAACTTCTGAGGCCGCAAGGTCGGGAGGAGGGTTAGTGATGTTCGCCGTTCCGTTTCCGGTCATTAGGCGGTCGTTATTGTTGACGTGGCTTAAACCGAGCACATGTCCAAGTTCGTGACCGAAGGTCCATTGCGAAGCCCCTTGGGCAACCACCGCTCCAGGGCGTCCCGCTGGGTGGGCCGCACATCCATTGAATGGCGGAAGCGTACTGCGCACCATATAGACGACCAGTTCGTTCGCACCGACGTGGTTTCGGTTAGCGAACAGTTGGTTCTGCTCAGCGGTTGTAACTCCTGCTACGCAAGTTCCCACATCAACGTCGTTGAGGGTAGGCAGGTTGAGAGTTTCACTCGAGGCACACTCGACATCGATCTTTCCCACCGCATAGACTTCACGCATGTTGTTTAACATGGTTTCCAGCGCGACATTGGGATTCGTAAGGATTTTTACGTGGACTCGAACGGTCGTGGTTACTTGGATGAGGCGGTAATCCGCGCTGCCAGCTTTTACATGGGTTCCGCCATTCGGGCAAGGGCCAGCTGGATTGCCACCGAACCACAGCCCTTGGCACTTGCTGCACCACCGCCAATTCGTCTGTCCCGCACCGCCTTGATTTGCCAAAGTGTAATTACCACTTCCGACTTTCACGTGGTTGCCACCAGCCGGACATTTACCAGCTGGGTTGCCGCCGAACCAAAGTCCTTGACACTTGTTGCACCACCGCCAGTTCGGCTGACCGGGAATGCCGGTCGCGTTCATTACCAAACTGTAGTTTGCGCTACCAACTTTGGTGTGCGTTCCACCTGCCGGGCACTTGCCGGCGGGGTTGCCGCCGAACCAAAGCCCCTGACACTTGCTGCACCATCGCCAGTTCCGTTGAGTATTCCACGCCATCGCCAGCCTCCGTTGTTAGTCGTCTCTTCCGAGCAGTTAATTCAGCATTTACTACGCCTGTACCAAAGTCTTGAACACTGGGTGCCGCTAGCCTTAACCTAAAGCTAACTCGGCTTCGTTTCTGCTGATACCAAAAAGCCAAACCTGATCATAAGCGTCCGGCGGAAAGTGGGCCGGATTATCAAACTTGAACTGAGAAATACGGTGCAAAATCCGAGGGTCTGGGGCCATCATTTGGCCACCCGACCGGGATTCAATATGCCCTAGCGAAAAAAAACTTCACAAGGAGGAGGTCTCTCGCGTACGAGGTCAAGAAGTTTCAAGTTCTCGGCTGAAACTGGAGAAAGCATCGACAATCTCGCTGATTTCTAGGATTGTGGGACTTCCATCCTTGCCTACCTCATCCATCGGATAACAAACTCAATATAGCAGAGTCATGTTGAGTAATGCAATGGTTTTGGAAATTTTTCGGCCTGTACGATTGAAACACACAAAAGTGCTAGCACAAGTCGAGCATTCTGGAACAATCGCTGATAAGGTAGGAAAATGAAGGGTAGGAAGATGAGTTTCCAAAGAATTTTCCTACCCCTAATCTTCCTACCAAGTTTT
>JANMLD010000282.1:0-28264 GCA_031372345.1 Pirellula sp. | reverse complement strand
AACCTGGCCGCTAAGCAGATCTTGGCCGAGCGCGTCGACCGAATGCGCTAGGTGCAGGGTGTGGCTGAGCGAGGCCCTCGCTCTGTAGTTTTAATACGACGAGCTAAGGGCCTCGCTCGTCCACAAGTGTCGCAGCAACAGCAGACTTTCACGGAGGGAAATGCCACACGATCAGCCTCCGAGTGTCGAATAACTTTACACTATCATCCTAACGCACTCTACCGCTGCCTGCTCAGGTCTTAATGCAGTGGTTGCGATGCCTGACACCACTTTGGTGATGTTGTGGTCCACTTGGTCGGCAACGCTCCAAACGGAACCTTCGGCGGTCGTCATGTAGACCGATAACGTATGATGTCCGCTGCCTGGCCGTTCTCCGATCACATGCATGATCGTCCGCTTGCCCGTGCTCCCATGGTAGAGCAGTTCGCCTATTCGATACCCAGCCCGAACGCGGCCTGAGTTCACCACAATCAGTTGAGGCGAAATTCGCCGTCCAGCCTTTTTTAATCCCTCGCGAATGCCCTCTACCAGCGGCATCAGTTGTCCGTCATCCATAACGCCTAGCGCGTTTAGCCCTTCCGATACGATGAGCACACAATCAAACGACTCGCTGATCTCCTGCTTGAGACGTAGCAAAGTATCGCGTGATGGGTCCGAGAGTTGTTCACCAGATACCGGATGGAGTATGTAGTCGTTCCGATCAATAGATCGAGTGCGGACCCGAATCACCTTCGGCAGTCGTCGGATGAATTCTTCGTCCCATTCACGCCAGATGCATTTCTTGGCGTCGGTGTAAATGGTTCGAATATCTGTGTCGAGTTTTTCGGTAAGTTGCCACGGTCGTCGACCAAATCCTTCCGCAACGAAAACGCCTCGATCGCGGATTTCCGAAAGGCGTTTCTTTCCCTCCTGCAAAATCGATTCGTCGGAGCGAAGGTCCCCCTTCTTGCGTTGGTATTGCAAAAAAACCCAATTGGGGTCACCGAAATGCTGTGTTGGTTTGCCGTTTTGATCGATGACACCAAGCTGTTGAAAGAATTTCCACATTCGATCGTTCACACGAAAACCAAACTTATCACGTAGCCGGACGTGATCTTGAAAACCGGTCGTCAAATAACCCAGCATCGGGTCAATTTTTGTCGGCAGCGCCATCAAATAGGCTGGATTGGCCGGTGCCACTTGATCCAAGCACCAATCGAGATCATCCAACGAAACATCCATATGCAGGGTCGAACATACATCCAGGCCGATGGTCAGACCATGGAGTTTGCCCATAACGATGTCTTCCAAGCAGCAACGCACCAGCTGCTCTTTCGTACGAAAGACCTCCGGCCCAATAAAGCCAGCCACGTCGTTGACATGAACCCAAGCGTCCGGTGAAAGCCCATTCCCAACACGCGCCTCGCGCAGAACATGAGTCAAGGCTCGCGCCAATCCGTACTTCCGCGACTCATGGATCAGCATGTCGAATCCATGACCGTGTCCATTGGTAAAGTCCGCACCTTGGCCCGTCTCAAAATAGAGGCCATAGTCTCCTGTGGATCGAGCTTTGGCGTGCCGCACCATCTTGTCGATGCTGATGTCAAACGTTTTGTTGGCAGCGTCATTGCCTGCTATGCTCTGAAACCATAGCTCGGTTGACTTTGGATTGCGATCTTCGACTGCAGCTTGGACGTCGATATGTGCCAAGACACAATGTGGCATGGCATCAGCGATTCCGAACGTCACCAGGACGTCTTGTAGTGCACGTTCGATGGCCGCCACCGACTCTAGATCGCTGGATACTGGGTTGTTGCCAAGAAGAACGTCGCCAACTGCGTACGCAAAGCCATCGAAGACTTGCCATTGAATATCGTCGAGATGGTCGGTTGGCGAATTCGGCTGAATTCTCGCTCCCAAATAGCCTTTTGCCCCGATCCGACTATCGGGGAGTGGATTGAACACTTTGGAACCGATGGCAATCAGTTCTTCGTTGCTCATCAGCTTGACGACACACGCGATGCAGTCGCTCGACAGCGAGCCTTTGACCGCATGAATTTCGTCTTCGTTCCAAGACACGAGTGCGTTCTTGAGCATGCCCACCGTCATGCCTTGAAGAACCGGAGTCGCAGGCGTTGTCGTTCGGAGGATTAACCCGTGCAGCTCATCCGTTAGCGGCGGGTTAGCATTGATATCTGTCAGAAGCGTATTGGCAAGTAGGGCTCTAGCACTGGATCGCGAGAGTGCATCGGTGGCAGCCACACCCACGATTTGATCACCTTCCTTAAACTCGTTGGCATTGCCAAGTATGCGCACATACAGGTCGCGAGAGAATTTCCCACGCAGCCGATCGATATAGGCAAAGACGTCTTCACCTGGCTTCCATGGCTCAAGCGACCCAGTCTCTTGACCAAAAGAGGACATTCCGGCCAATTCCCACTCGGTGAAGGCGACCGCTCCGAATGCCACGCTTCCAACAAACTTTCGTCGACGCATTGCAAAACGTTCCCTCAAAAGTAACGTGTGTATTTGGGCGGCTCGTTGCGGTGTCGCTCCGAGACGCAGTTGATTTGCCTCTGGGAGAGCCGTAGCCCCGGGCAGTAAGCGAGCGGCAGAGTGGTGTATCCCAACCCGAAGCGTAAGCGAGGGACAATTTCGCAGGTCCCTCACTTACGTATCGGGTTGTGATTGCTATACGTATCGGGTTGTGATTGCTATACGTATCGGGTTGTGATTGCTATACGTATCGGGTTATGATTGGTAGTTTTCACATCGCCGCTCGCCTAAGACGAGCACTAATCTAGGGTCACGCGGTACAAAAAGCAATTTTGACACTTGTCGACCAACGCCTCCGCTATGGTTGGCTTGCATTTTTGTCACGATTTCGTGGCGAATTCAATTATTTCTACTCATTATTCCCAAGCCTTGCGGGAGAATGCTATGATCTGCAGAATACCGTGACGTGGGCTCGGCTAGCCTATTTTCAGGCGCTGATCAGGCTGACAAATTCACTCCGTGCTCACCGACCAACTAAGGCACTCCATCCAAAGCGAGCTATTTATGACCGAATCAACCAATCCCGCTAACCAAGTGAAAAAACGAGGCACTTCGATCCCCTTACTGATTGGATTCGCTGTTCTTGGTTTCATAGCTTGGATGGCTGGGCCGACGGTAATGAAGTACGCGTTGTTCTTTCAAGAGCAAAGGAAGCACAATCGAATTAATTCAGAAATCGGGAAGAAAAAATTGCCTTCAAGTGATGCCGTCACGAGCCCAGAGGTACCCGCAATGGTGACAACTGGTGGTCCTGGTGGTCCTGGTGGCGGCAGGCAGGATCCAGAAGAAATGTTCAAGGGTCGGGACAAAGATGGCAACGGAAAACTAGAGGGAGCCGAGATCAGCGAACGGATGCAAGGCCGACTGGCTGAAATTGATAAGGACGCCGATGGTGCCGTATCCAAGGAAGAATTTCTGGCGGCGATTCCAAACCGACAGGCCCCGAGCGGTAGCAATGCAAATCCGCCAGCCGACCCTCCGACTGAGGAAATAAAACTCGAAACTGGTACTGCACCGGAACCAACATCGAACGAGCCCAGCAAAGAAACTCCCAAAGAGTAAGCACTTACTCGTAAGTTTCTTCGTTTAACCGCGTGCCCATCGGGCCGCGATCACTGCAAGACGCGGGGCGATACCCTCGCGGTTAAACGAAATAGCATCCGGATATTTCTGCTGAGGTGCTTGCTACCGATCTAGGGCGACTCGGAACGAGTCGATGGTTTGCTGGGCTGCTTTCACAGCGTCGGGTTTGGAAAAAACTTCGGCGCTCAGGTAACCCGTGTAACCAATCTCCCTCAATGCAGCGATCACCGGAGGGACGTCCAAGTGCCCCAATCCCACTGCCATTCGGTTGGAATCCGCGAAATGCACATGGCCAATCGACTTACCTGCTCGTCGTATCGCATCGGCCATGTTTGCTTCCTCGATGTTCATGTGAAACAAATCGGCAAGGAGGCGAACATTGGGGATACCTTCGATCAACAACTGGCCCTGCTCCAGCGTATTCGCTTGATCGGTTTCATAACGGTTTAATGGCTCGAAGAGGAGTAGCGTCCGATATTGGTTGGCGTGTTGGCTTAAGACCTCAAGCCCTTCTCGAAGATAGGCGTTGGCTGTTTCGCGTTTGACGGCTTGGCTGGATTTACCTTGCATAGAACCAATGATGGCCGGAGCACCCAACTCGGCGGCGCCATCGATGATCGATTTAATGAAATCGATCGCCCGCTGCCGCACGATCTGGTCTTCGTCTGCCAACTGCAAACGGTGCTTAACCCAGCCAGCACCAGTACCCACGGCAGCTACCGACAGGCCATGGTCGGCCAAGTGTTTTGCCAGGAACAAATGTCGCAAAGTATCTGCATCTGGAGGAAAGATTTCGATCGCGTCAAAACCCAGTTGGCGGGCCTGCGAAATGGCATTCTTGGCATCGCCCCAAAACACGAATGGACCGCCTCGTGCCTCTTCGACCAGGGAAAGCGTAACTGCTGACTTCATCGGAACGATTCTTTCGCGGATTGGGAAAGGGATTATTGCGTGCGGGGCAAAGAAAGGGACGGCGGACATTTACCATATGCAGCTAATTCTGTAGCTTAGGCGAGCGGCAGATTGGAGTATCCCAACCCGAAGCGTAAGCGAGGGACATTTTCGCAGGTCCCTCACTTACGTATCGGGTTATGATTGGTAGTTTTCTCATCGCCGCTCGCCTTATGGCTAAATAGAATAACCTCGAGGAGACTTTTTTGGCTTACTTATGGATGCTGGTTGGGTCAATTTTCTTTGCATTTATGGCTTTACTTGCCGAATCGCTCAAGGAACAGTTTAGTTACCCATGGATTACGATGGTGCGGTCGGGTGTGGCTACCTTTCTTGCCATAGCCTTAGCCCTAGGTGCTGGTGCAAGACTCGTCTTTTTCAAGCCGTTAACGCTCTGGATTAGGTCGCTTTCGGGCTGGGCCAGCATGATTTGTGGATTCTATGCGTTGACGCACTACGACGTGGAAATCGTCTTGTCCCTGACGAATATGTACCCGCTTTGGGTTGCCATCTTGTCCTGGCCATTACTAGGGATTTTACCATCGAAAAAGACGTGGATCGCCTTGGTTATTAGTTGTCTCGGAATGGTGATGGTTTACGCAAGTAGCATCGTCGCCGATGCACCGCGAAGCAGTTATTCCAACCCAAAAATAGCGATACCGATGGCCATCCTGGCAGGAATGTTAAGCGGCGTGGCGTTGATCAATTTGCATCGCATCAAGCATGTCGACACGCGGGCCGTGGTCGCACACTTCTCCGGCGTCGCTACCGCTTGTAGTCTTGTGGTGTGGTTGATCGTGCCTGTCTCAACACCTACTCGAACCATCGATATGGCGAGCATCATGCGCTTGATTGGGGTCGGGCTGGCCGCAACGGTCGGCCAACTTTGCCTGACGAAAGCCTTCTCGACAGGCTCGCCGGCACGTGTAAGTGTCGTTGGACTCTCGCAAGTCGTGGTGGCAGCTTTGGTGAAATGGTTCATGGAGCAACGCATTCCAACCATGGGTAGTATGATCGGAATGACGCTGGTGGTTGCCTCAACCGTCTGGGTGATCTTGTCACAACCCAGTGCTCCCAATTTGGAGTGCTCCGATTCATCGGAGCTTTAAGACGGTCCTGCGTCCAAAAATACTCCATTTGATTGACGATGGACTCTTGCGATAGTGAGCGTTCGTTCGGTCTGGACGAACTTAGGCGAGCGGCAGGATGAAATCTACCTGCTAAAGGTTCCAATGGGAGAGCGAGGCTCCTGCCGAGCTTGGCTTTGGTTCGGCAGGAGCCTCTCCCTCCCGGTATAAGCAATACTGTCGCTCGCCTTACAGCGCGATCTAAAAGCTGGGATGAATCCCAGCACTCCAAATGAATCACTTAGCACGTTCCGTCGCATAGATCAGTTCTTTCGCAGCCGTTCCCTGGCCGACCTCTTGCAACAGGAGTTCAATAGCCTTGTCCAACTGTCTATCGATCCCTTCAGGAAGCTCGGACGGCTTGGGCCAAACGATGGCGTCAGGCACGCAGCCGTTGAGTTCCATGTCTTGGCCCGTGTCCGGCAGGAACCAACCGCGAAACGGGGTTCGCAACCGACCAACATCGTTGACGGCAGCCGAGCCGGTGCTGACGACTCCGCCAGCAGTCTGAACCCCAACCACCTTGCCTCGCTTTAAAGTCTTCACCGCGTGACTAAAAATCTCGGCATTGCTGTAGCTGTTCTGATTGCAGATCACAATGATCGGCTTGGCCCACGAGGCATACACGATCCGATCGTGCGGATAACCTTGGCTGCCTCCGCGCGGTACGGTGATGGCATGCTTGGGCTGTGTCAGCGCGGTCAATAAATGGTCGGTTGTCGATCCGCCGCCATTGTCCCGCACATCGATCACAAGTCCTTCTCGGCCATAGCCTACGTTGTAGAGCTGTCGCTCGAATTCGTAGAAACTACCCATGTCCATCGCGCGTATATGAAGGTAACCGAGTTTTCCTTGACTCGACTTGTCAACGGCATTGCGATTGCTTTCTAGCCAGCGATCATAGAGCAGCGAACGCGCTTGAGCAAAAGATATCGGACGAACAACGAACTCCATTTCTTTTGGATCGATGGGCTTTCCATCTGCATCCGTCTTGCGCGAAATGCGGACAGCGATGTCGCGGTCCATCGGGCCATTGAGGATCGTGGTCAAATCGATCGAGGGATCCACTGGGTGTCCATCCAACGCGAGGATAACATCGCCCGCTTGAAGCTTGCTCTTCTCGCGGTCGGCTGGACTGCCCGGTACGATGTCTTGAACCAATAGCCCCGGGCCTTTGTGTGTCTCGACAAAGCGAACCCCTAAATGCGCCGTCTCATCCCGCCATCCCTCTACGATGTTGGTTCTTGACGGAAGGTTTGGAGTGAAACCAAGATGCGATCCATTCAGCTCACCCAGCATCAATTCAACCACGTCACCGAGTGCGTCAACGCTTCGAAGTTCAGAAGCAACGGGCAAATACTTGCGACGAATCTCGTCCCAATTGCGATTGGCCAAGCGTTCGTCGTACCAAGTATCCCGCATGACAAGCCAAGCTTTTTCGAAGCCAGCTCGCAACCAGCCCGATCGCGAAGATTCCTGCGATATGGCAACTGAGTAGCTTTCGAGTTTCCCCGTAGGTTCGAGTTTTGCGGGTGTGCCGTTTTGCGAAAATAAGATGCCACCCGCTTTTTCCGTCCAAACCGCGCGAGCACCGGTTGTGCTGGACAGTAGCTTCGGTGTCAACTCAGCCGGGAATTCGACGGTGTACCAACCACGTTTTCCCTCGACCGTGGCAGCAAAGGCTAGTTTCTTTCCGTCCGGTGAAAAGACCAAAGTACCCTCAGTGCTATTCGGAATCGATAGCCTTCGCAAGCGTTCGTGGATGTTCTTGAAATCGATAACAACCGGCTTGGGTTCGCTTTTCTTTTTGGCGTCCTCCTTCTTGTTTTCGTCCTTTGCTTCTCCGTCGGCTGGCTTGTCCCCCTTTTCGTCGCTGCTCTTTTCGTCCTTGCCTTTCTCGCCGTCCACTTTTTTGGCGCCAGCTTCTTTACCCTCAGCCTTGCGCTTCTTTTTCATCCATTCCATGGCTTCATTGATGCGACGCTCTCGCGACGTTTGCTCGTCATCGGCTTCCTTCAAGAACACGTAGTAGATATCGACTTCTTCGTCGACACGACGACCGGTGAATGCGAGCAATTTGCCATCCGGCGAAAACTTAGGGTTCTGGTCGTTGTCAGGATGACGAGAAACATTCACAGGCTTCGCGTCGCCTTGTAACGGAGTGATCCATATTTCACTATTGAAGTCATTGTCCTGTGAAGAATAGGCTACCCAGCGGCTATCCGGGGATATATCGAAACCGATACCACTAAACCCGGTGGCTAAGGTGCGTTTCTCTTTCGATGCTAGGTCCATGCTTACCAGATCACCACGCCCCTGTTGGAAGATTAGGTGTTTTGCATCGGGCGTGAATCGCAGGTCGCTTTCGACCTGCATGTCGTCCGTCAGTTTCTCCAGGTGAAACTCCTTGTTCTGCCACCAAAACTTTTCCACGTTCTTTCTCGTGGCTTTCCAAATATCCGTCTGTCCATCGTGGTTGGAAGTGTAGAGGAGGCTCTGGCCGTCGGGAAAAAACACCACATCCTGTTCATAACCATCGGTCTTGGTGACGCGTTGAGGTTCTCTCAATTTCGTATCCATGACCCACACATCGCCGCCGGCGATCAGGGCGATTTCCAAGCCGTCGTCCGTAAACGCTATGTCGTCGGCAGTTGTAAACTTGCGTCGCAAAATGTCCTCTGGTAAATCAACATCCTGCTGTAGTGTCAGCTCAATTTTGATGGGACGCTCGTCAACACCTGGTTGGAACCGATATAGGTCGAACAGGTGACGAAAGACAATGGTCTTTCCATTGCGAGAGATCGCTGGGTAGACAATAGAATCCTCCTCGAAGCCTGCAATCTTTTTTTGCAAAGCGGGCTGTTTTTCGTTCTTTGCAAATCGATAGCGCCAAAGGTCGAATCCATGGACATCCCCTTTGGTAAAGTAGAATCCCTTCCCATTGGCCATCCACAGAGGCCACATGCACTCAACCCCTTCGTGCAGCAACTCTTTGAATTCGCTTGACTCCAAATCGAACAACCAGACCTGCGAGGAGCGTTCGCCTGTGTAACCTTTTCGCCACCAACGCTCCCCTTCGCGATTCAGCAGGATCTGTTTGCCATTCGGAGAAAGTTTTGCGTTTTCAACGGCTGCATTGACAAGAATTTTTTCCGCCCGGCGTTCAGTAATATCCAATTGGATTAGCCGTTCCGCGTCGCGATGAAAATGGTCGCGAGCTCCAATCGCCAAAACCGATTTGCCGTCTGGAAACCAATCGGCCAAGCTGTAGCCAGCCGAATGGAAGCTGACCTGCTTTGGAAGTGTTCCGTCCGCTTGCATCACAAATATTTGCGGTGACCCAGTTCGTGTGCTGACGAAAGCGATTCGGTTTCCGTCCGGCGAAAACAGGGGTTGAGTATCGCTCGCCGGGTTACTGGTCAACCGCGTTAGGTTACCACCGTCGATGTTTGCCGACCAAAGTTCGCCATTCCAGGAAAATGCGATTTTGCTGCCGTCAGGTGAAAGAGCCGGACGATCGACGAGTCGAATGGCCCGCGAGACTTCCGCGGCGCTGGTTGGCAGAAAGCCACTGACCGTTAGGAACGTAAAGAAAAGGAGGCTCAAGGGCGATCGGTCGTACAATTTTGGCATTGGTTCCAGGTCCTTAAGTCCATAGGTTCCAGGGAAATAGTCAGAATCCACATCGCTATCATAGTTAGGAAAAGAGTAAAGTGGTGGCCAGCTCAGAGTCTGCGATTTGATTATCGTGAACGAGCGAGGCCCTTCGCTCGTCTTGTCTCTAAGGCGAGCGGCAGTATCGATGTATACCGGGAGGGAGAGGCTCCTACCGAACCAATGCCAAGCTCGGCAGGAGCCTCGATATCCCATTGAAATCCTTGGCAGGTAGTTTTAGTCGGCCGCTCGCCTAAAGACCTGAGCGAGAGCCTCGCTCAGCCACAGCAACTAGCGGGTCGGTCTTTCAGGATTCAAGCAAAACCACATCCTTCGAGCTTTGGCTAGCAATAAAACGCACGAAAGGATCGGATTTTTCGCTACGCTTTACCTAAACCGATTCAATTTCAAGCACCGGCAGTTCCGATACTAGCTGCACAACCCGATTTCATGCGATCGACTGGATACTCCTATCGAATCGTGAATAGCCTTAGTGGAACGGTGGAAGAGATTATTATGTCCGTGTTGCAAAGAACGATTCGAATGTTTGTGTTGGCGGCTTTTGCCGTTGTAGGTCAGGCTGGATTCTCTAATGAGGGTTACCATCCCTTCTCGGAGACCATGTCCTTCGACCCTGATTGGCAATTCTTTGCACCTGTGCAGCTACAGGACTTGCAGGATTTGACCGCACGGCAACGTGCTAATACTGGGTTTTACGTGACCTATGATCGGTTGAACATCGGTCTCAACCGATCCGATACCGAGTCGGCCAGTAACAAGATCGACTACACTTGGGGAAACCGATTTGACTTCGGTTGGATGAATAACAAAGAGTCCGGCTGGATGTTCTCGGCCATGAACGTGAGTGGACCAAACGTCTACAATCAGTTCGAACAACAGCGACTCAATCAATTCATCGCGGTCGCTGCGAACAATGCCATCCTACCGGAATCGTTTCGAAATGACTTTGCGAATGAACGCAAGTACATTATTCAGGACAGCGTCAACGTCGGCTCGTTCGCCTCGTTTGAAGCAAACAAGGTCTGGCGAATGGAACCGTACCGATACGGTGGCATTTTGGAACCGATGGTCGGCTTGCGTTATGCATTTTTCGGAGATGGGGCTGCCAATGACGTCTACTCGACAGGTGTTATACCAGCCGTACCCGCCGGGGGGCTGCCTCCACCGCCACCGCTTCAAGCCGGTCAATCGTTCGAAACGCTCTTACGAGATCGCGTTCAAACTGACAACAATATGTTGCTTGGACAAGCGGGATTCCGGTACACCAAGTTCATCGATCGCTGGACACTTTCCAACGACATGAAGTTTTTCGGTGGGCACGTGTATCAATCTCAAGCCAGCAGCCAAACAACCACCACATCGTCATACGCTACACCACCAGCGGTCGGCGTCGTAGCCCTGACCGACAACCTTCATACGGCAACGTTCAGCGGTCGCAGGGGCGAAGCGTCCACGATCGGATTCGACTTGCGAGTTGAGGGTGCCTACAAAGCCAGCAAGTATTTAGACCTTCGCGGTGGATTTGCCCTGCTCTACTTCGCTCGAGGAATCTGGCGAGGCTCGACCAACACTGAACAAGGCAACCAATTCTCGGACAATCAGAACTTGGTTATGCCAGCCTTCACCTTCGGTGTGGCACTCAATCGGTAAAGTGGGTCTATACGACCTACGCACCTAGCAATTACAATCAAATTTTGCAAACCAGCAAAGGCAGCTTGAAATAGGCGGCCTTTGCTTTTTTCGTTTTTGTCTCGAAACATATGGTCGACCCATTCATGGCAAGTGCATTCACGCTCAAGAGTTGGTTTGGTAGCAGCGAGCCTGCGCTAACGACAGCCACCCAAGGCGAAGGCCCACAAGGGAAATTGCCTCTAACCGATGAAATGCTACGGACTTGGTCGAGCGGCGACCTTTTCGGCTGGACCCAAAATGCCGGAATGGGCTGGGACATCCAGAAAATGATGGGGCCGCAGTTCTTGCTGCTGAGCACACAGGGGGGGATTCGAGGCGAGGATGGGCAACCCATCGCTCTCGGCTACCACACGGGTCATTGGGAAGTGGGGCTGATGATGCAGGCTGCAGCCAAGTGGCTTAGCGAAAAGGGGGGCGTTCCGTTTGCGGGCTTTGTGAGCGACCCGTGCGATGGCCGAACACAGGGGACAGTCGGTATGTTTGACTCGCTCCCGTATCGCAACGATGCAGCCATCGTGTTCCGGCGATTGATTCGGTCGCTTCCAACGCGACGAGGTGTCTTGGGAATCGCTACTTGCGACAAGGGTTTACCTGCCATGATGCTTGCACTGGCAGGCAGCGCTCATTTGCCGAGTGTCATTGTGCCTGGCGGCGTTACCCTTCCCGCCAAGGATGCGGAAGATTTGGGAAAGGTTCAAACCATTGGTGCTCGGTATACCCACGGAATGATTTCATTGGAAGAAGCGGCGGAAGCCGGTTGCCGTGCTTGTGGTTCACCGGGTGGTGGATGCCAATTTTTAGGAACGGCTGCAACCAGCCAAGTTATCGCCGAAGCCTTGGGCATGACCGTTCCCCATGCTGCACTTGCCCCCAGCGGCCAACCCATTTGGATGGAAATGGCCCGGCAGTCCGCGGCCGTTCTTTGGGATCAGCATCAACGCAAAGCGACCTTGCAAGATATTTTGACCGAAGACTCCGTATTCAATGCCATTGCGGTTCATGCTGCGTGTGGTGGCTCTACCAATCTTTTGCTTCACGTCCCGGCAGTTGCATTCGCTGCAGGCTTACCCCGACCCGGCATCGAACTTTGGCAAGAGGTTAATCGGCTTGTAACTCGATTTGTGGACGTCTTGCCCAACGGTCCCATGTACCATCCTACGGTTCGACTATTCATGGCGGGTGGAGTACCCGAAATCATGTGGCATCTTCGTGAACTTGGCATCGCACGCTGTGACGCCAAGACGGTGACCGGCCTGACTTGGCACGAAATTTTGGACACGTGGGCAACGACCGAGCGGCGAACGGTATTGCGGGAAATGCTGCGCGAGCGCGACGGTGTCGATCCGGATCAAGTGATCATTCCGCCGGTCAAAGCCAAGCAAATGGGGCTAAGCAGCACCGTGTGCTTCCCGCTCGGCAATATCTGCCCAGATGGTTCCGTCATCAAATCGACAGCCATCGACCCGTCGGTTATCGATGCCGATGGCGTCTATCGTAAGACAGGACCGGCTCGCGTTTTCACAACAGAAAAAGAGGCGGTGGCTGCCGCCAAGGGGCAACATGCCAGACCTCTCAAGGCAGGTGATATCGTTATCTTGATCGGTCGCGGGCCGATGGGTACGGGGATGGAAGAGACCTACCAACTCACCAGTGCGCTAAAGCATCTAGACTACGGCAAGCATGTTGCCGTGGTGACGGACGCTAGGTTCTCGGGTGTGAGCACGGGAGCATGTATTGGACATGTCGGCCCAGAAGCTTTGGCCGGTGGCCCGATTGGAAAAGTTCGAGATGATGATTTGATTCGAATCGAAGTCAACCGACGCACCCTTGAGGCAACGGTCAACTTTGTCGGTTGCGACGGCCGAGAGTTTTCACCGGAAGCGGGGACTGCTATCCTGGCAGCAAGGTCGCCACATCCTAATTTAAGAGAAGACGAACGCATGCCGAGTGACTCCCGGTTATGGGCTGCGCTCCAGAAAGTCAGTGGTGGAACCTGGGGCGGTTGCGTCTACGATGTGGATCGCATCATCGAGGTATTAGAAGCTGGCGAGAAAGCCCTTTCGCGCTCATGATCCTTTTGATCGATAACTACGACAGCTTTGTGTACAACCTCGACCGCTATTTGCAGCGGTTAGGGCAAAAGACGCTGGTGGTCCGGAGCGATGCGATCACGGTGGATGCCATTAGCCGTTTGACGTTGGATGCGATTGTCATTTCGCCGGGCCCAAAGTCCCCCGATGAAGCTGGTTGTTCGATGGAGGTGGTGCGTCGCATGACTGGCACAAAACCAATCCTAGGAGTCTGTCTTGGGCATCAAGCGATCGGTCAAGCGTTTGGAGGTCGGATTGGTACCGCCCATGCGCCCATGCATGGGAAGAGTTGCATGATTGAGCACGACGGGTCGCCTTTCTTCGCGGGAATTCCTGCAAAATTCCAAGTTGGTAGATACCATTCTTTGGTGATTGAGCCAGCTAGCCTACCCAGCACTCTGCGAGCAACGGCATGGGCCGATGACGGAACGATCATGGCCGTACAACATGTGCAGCATTGCGTTTTTGGAGTCCAGTTTCATCCTGAATCGATTTTGACGACGATGGGCTATCAAATTCTGGCTAATTTCTTAACGTTAGCCAGTCTGGAGTGCAACGCAATTCCGCCAAACGATTTGGAGATAGCGATTCTCTAATGTCGCCTTTCGCTCCGCGAAAGTGCGCTGCGCCAACGCACTTTTGCGGAGCAAAAGGCGACAAATGTGGACGAGCGAGGCCCTTCGCTCGTTTGGGTCCTGCCAATTCTGAGCGAGGGCCTCGCTCAGCCACAAAATGATAGCCCAACCTTGCCCACACTAGTTCGACAGAACCTCGGTCGCTTGCTACGCGACTACTGGGCTTTTATATGCTTCAATAGGGCGAGTGCCAAGCGAACGTAGTCCGCATGACTGGCGTACATGTTTGACAGAAGCCCTTGATCCACATTCAGCCAGTTGACCGCCTTGGCGTCGTCACCAGCTTGAAGCGTGAGTGACCTTTGCTCGTCGGGAGTGAGGTGTTTATGCAAGACGGTGGTTTCCATCCAAGCATTGTCGGTGTTGCGTGGATCGTCGACGACTCCGGTGAATAGGACCGCCGCTCCATCGAAGTTCAGCCTGGCTCCGGTCTCTTCGTGCAGTTCGCGGGCCACGGTGGCGGCGATGTCCTCACCTTCATCGACCATGCCGCCGGGGAGCGCCTTTTGTCCTGAGTCTTTGCGCTCGATGACCAGCACTTGCAGTCGACCGGTTTCGGGATGCACTCGCGTGAGCAGTGGATCGCCCGCTTGGTTCCGTCCCCACCTGCCCAGGAGGCCGCGACCTTGGATTCCGGTTCGTCCAAGTGGATTGAGCGGTCGGCCTCGCGCGTCCAGCGAAACGGGGACTTCGCCTCTGCTAGTTCGCGTCAGAAACGTCCGTTTCAAAACCTCGAGGTCCTTGGGATCGGCCCATTTTCCTTCGTTCTGAAAGACGACGTCAGCGGTGTATTCCGGTGGCTCGTAGTTCGCAAAGGGCTGAGCCCACGGAGCATCTTTCTCCGCCACGGGCTGACGTGTCGGATAGCCGGGGGCGGTACCCGTGCGCGACTTTTTAGGTATCAGCGGGTTGAGGCTCTCTACCCCAAGGCCAGATAGAAGATCTTTCATAAGCGTTGCATTCTTGATGGATTTCTTGCCGATGATTTGCACGTTGGTTTTCGCACCAGCGAGTATTTCGCTTTCGAACAACAAATCGGCGACACCGGGGGTGGCAACCAGCAGCGACAACGGATCGTACAAGTTGAACTTGGTGACCTGTTTCCAGATGCCGTCGAATTCGTCGGCGTGGGATCGGGCAAATTGGATTGCCTCTTTTCCAGCCGTTGAATGGGGTTCGACGTCGGTAAACGTATCGAAGAACCACTCGGTCGTCAACGCTGGCGGCATGTGCCCGTGCTGGATACCTTCCCACAAATTCTTCAGAGACTGTTTCTGCTGTTCCTTTAGGTAGACTCCAACGGGATGTCCGGTGGCGGCTACGCCATCGTAGAAGCTGCGCGGGGCCGCGGCGGCATAGGACGCTTCCTTGGTCATGACGAATAGCGGCAGGCCAAGTTCCTGAATGCGCGCATAGGTGTAATCGGCCGAAGGCTGGTGCGTGGAGTTGTTGTAAGCACGCTTATCTGCGACCGCGAATCCATGCTGATCGACCTTCGGTTCTACGCCCCCCATGATCACGACCCGAGCGACCTTCTGTTTCAGCAGGTCAGGGGCTACCCGCAAGAGTTCTGCCAAGTCTGCCATACCCGCGTTGACTACGAAGAGGGCGGCGTGGTCAGCGACTTGTTCCAACTCTTTTTTGATAAGTTTTTGGCCGTCCGATTCCACCATGGCCAATGGATTAAGCAGCGGAGTCTCCATGAACACCCGGTGGTCCTTCTGGCGTCCCAGCGTGGCTTTCACGTCGACTGTTCCGTGGGCGTCTTTGACCTCGAATGGATAATCTACTCCTACGCCGACTGTCGCGTTGACTAAGCCGAGTGCATCCAGCACGCTCCGTACAAACTTTGCTCGCGTAGTGCGCACTTCGCGATCACCGAGCGTGGTCAGCGCGCAGCGAAGATCGAGGAAGCCATGCTCTTGCAGGTATTTGATTTCGATGAGCACACTCAGATCATCTGGATCCTTGTTGGGATCGGTTAACAGAAACAGCGGCGCGGGCTTTGCTGGACGGACCTGCTGGAGCAGTTGGATCGCACGCTCCTGCCCAGCTGACAGCGACACCCGGTTCGTCGAATCCACAGCCATCGTTTTATTTCCTATGGGAGCATCAAGAGAGAACAGTCCTTCAGTTGTGAAGACCAGAGCCAGAATGAGTTGCTGGAAGGAGCGACTAATTAGGCGAGTGGCAGATTGAAATGTACCCGGTGAGACTTCCATTGCCGACTCTTCCTTTGCCGACTCTTCCTTTGCCGAGTCTTCCTTTGCCGAGTCTTCCATTGGGAGTGCGAGGCTCCTGCCGAGCTTGGCTTTACCTCGCCACGAGCCTCGCCCTCTTGGAAAAAGCATATCCGCAACTCGATTTAGAACGCAACGACGAACGCTTTTCATGGGTCTCACCCTCGGTTGGAACATGAGAACGTACGTGTTTCACAAACCATCTACTGCATACTTGAATTGTCACGAATTCAGCTCCGACTAATTCGCTATTGCGGCCGTCGCTTCCAACTCAATCGCAACAGGCCCGTCAACCAACTCGATTTTCGGAGTGGCCAAAATCTCGATCGGTGGCTCAACTGTGTCATTGTCCAAAAACGTTCCCATCCAACGATCCCAAACGTTGAAGAACGCACCATAATTGTATCGCATATTCGTGTGATGATTGTCGTGATGGGTGACGTTGTTGAACCCTTTGAACATCCAATGGCGAGACATCCATCGAGGGACCATTTCGAAGCCGGTGTGGCCAGCGATATTGATCATGGAATCGTACGAAAGATATGCTAGCAAAACGATCGGCTTAAGAGGCAGAAAGACCACAATCAACATCAAGCACGCGAACTGCAAAATAGCTTCTAAAGGCTGAAATGCAAAGATTGCCCAAGGGGACGGACTAACCGACCTGTGGTGCCCCGAATGGAAGTATTTGAATACCGGCCGCCAATGCATGAAGCGGTGAGTCCAATAGAACATCGTATCATGCAGCACCAAGCAAAGGAAAAAGCTGATCGGTATGTAGTACAACGGGTATGCAAACGTATCCCAATAAATACTTGTCAGACCTGCTTTATACAGTTCAAACAACCCAGTACCCATAATCGCAAAAATCAGAATAGCTTGTGCGGACAACCTAATTTCGCGCTGAATACCAAGCCGAGTGGGCCGTCGGGACTGGATTCGACGCTTTTCCTTTTCTTCGTTGGTGTGCAGGAAGTACGTGTAATAAGAATGACCGCAGGGGACCAAATAGCCCAAAATGAGAATAAAAAGAAAGATCGCCGAGAACTCCGTAAGAAGCATCGTGATTACATTAAGCATGGACATAGACTTGGTGCTCAGTAGCCATCGTTATCGATGGGTAGGTATACGGACTAGTTGGCCCTCATTGTAGAGTGTTAACCTGCAAGCTGAAAGAATGTAATTTCGCAAGAAGGCAAGAATGGGTGGAATGCTGTCGTGTTGGATGGGTCCAGCATCCGTGCCGACGCGAGCAGCGTCGGCCACATCGCTATGAGAAACGCTACATGACGTCTTGGTTTCGAGCTCTATTCATACTTGGGTTTGCTGCCTTTTGGTGGTGTTTGTATGCATCGATAAACGCGTACAACTCCGATCCTCTCAGGGCCATCTACTGGTCGCCGCGGCCTGCGGACGTTTATCCGGGCTTGATCCAGGCAATTTCGGCGGTGATCTACACACTTGGCGCTGTCATCCTATTGCTCTGGCCGATGATTCTATGCTGGAATTGGTCGCGACTTCGAATTCTGCTTTTTTCTTTTCTTGCCGGAACGATCGTAGGGTTTTCATGCTTCTTAGTATGGCCACTTGCCATGGCGAGACCTGAATTCGAAGGGACGCGATTCGGGGAGTCGATCCTGCGAGTCGTTTTTGCAGTCGATCATCCCGCCAACTGTTTCCCGAGCTTCCACGCGTTTTTCGCAATCCTCGGGGCGATGTTCATTCACGCCTATCGGCCGGATCATTTTCGAGAATACGTCACCGCATACGCCTTGGCAGCTGCCGTTGTGGTCACCACCATTACGACCGGACAACACTACTTCATTGACCCACTTGGCGGTGGTCTGCTTGCCGTCCTTTGCTTTTACTTGACGAAGTGGCTGTTCGGCAGAGAGAACTTTGGAGCGTAACACAAGCTACCTAAACGGGAGACGGTCAATCTGGCCGAGGTCGGTCCACGATGTTGAGTGCGCGAGGGTAGGCTGGCTTTACCAGTAGTTGCCAACTCAGTATCTTCGTCTCTGGCTGAAGCCCTTTGGATTTCAGCGTCGATTTCATTCGCCATGGATATCCTTCGAGGTTGGGTACTTAAGTCGTGTTACGTCCATTTGAATACTGCACCGTAGTTGGAGGGTACGGTGACCGATGACCATTGGTCTTTCTGAGTGATCTGCACGGGTGGATGCCGGCCATCCAGTTGTTCGATCCACATGCCTGGCTTGGGGAAGGGGAGCCAGATTTCGTTGTCACTATCGGAGAAATTCAAGACCACGAGCAGGCATTCGGCAACATAGCCTGGTGCCGCGTTAGCGTCGCGACGGTAGGCGATCACGCCATGCCGCAAGTGATTCGGATCGAAGTAATAATAAAAATAGCCGCGGCTTCCAAGTGCGCGATGTGTTTTACGGAGTTGGCCTAGAATTCGGTGCAGCCGGACAAGTGCCTTGCCAGCAACGTCGTAGAAGTATTCCCAATGCAACGATCGCTCGAAAAGATTTCGACCGATTCCAAAATTCGGTACCCCCCAGTTCTCACCGAATTCCTGTCCATTCCACAACATTGGAATCCCTTTGGACGTGTAGAGCGCAATCACATAGGGTTGCATTTTGTAGTAGCGATCACGGTCACCGTAGAATTCGCCCAATAGGTCGCGAATGGGGGTTTGGCCGAACTGATTGATGAACCGGGGATGATCGTGCGATTCGAGGTATTGGAAAGGGGCCACCGGAAACGACTCGCCGTTGGCCGGATTGCGAAATTCGTTCGGGAAACCAAGAAACTCGGGATCCAAGAGATGCGCAAACTGCTCACCGGCGTAGTTCCAGCGAGCCATGTCTCGAGCGCGATCGAGCAGCCCATTTTGCCAGGCGCAATTGGAATAGGTTTGCGACAGGATGCCAGCCGGATCGGGCAGGTGCTCGGCACATTGTATAATCTTGCTTCGTCCGTTACCTCCGTCGAAACGGGGCAGCGACTTGGAATCCTGATAGGTACGGTAGACAAGATTGGCGTAGCCCTGCCCCGCCGGACCATCGTACATGCCGGGGACATAGTCGTAACGAAAACCGTCGACATGGTATTCACGCAGCCAGTATTGATTGCATTGAAAAAAATAATCGCGAGTGAATTCCTTGGTGTAATCGGTGCCGGGCCGTCCTTCGAAGAACTCGCCGGAAAAGAGCCCCATCATTGGATTCGGTTCGTGGGCAGTGTCGTACACGAGGCTGTAAGCAAACTCAGGGTGAGCGTGCGCGTAAACGGAATCGAGGATGACGGCGATGCCGCGTTCATGACAAGCGTTCACGAGTCGCTTCATGCCCGTAGTTCCTCCTAGCTGGTCGTCCGGTGCGAAGTACCCTAGCGGCGTATAGCCCCACTCGACATCTTCCTTTACGTTGGTAATCGGCATCAACTCAAGCACGTTTACGGCAAGCCCGCTAAGATAGTCGAGTTGATCGATCACCCCCTCAAAGTCGCGGTTAAATTCTCGAACGTTTAATTCGTACACGATCATGTCGTCGACTTCAGGAACTTGGAAACCAGCATCCGTCCATGGAAACGGTTGCGGAGTATTGTCGATAGTAAACGCCGAAAGCGTGCCCATTCCGGCCGCTCGACCGAACGGGTCCGAAAACCAGAACGTTACCTCGCGATTGCCGCGCAAGAGCTGAAAGCGGTACAGGTAAGTGCCTGGCTGGCCGAAGTGGCTTGGAGGATCGGCGACAAGCGGCGCGTCTATCTCCCACAGATCTAGCGCCGATCCATTCAACCAATTCAGATAAAAGTTCCTCGGTTCGATGCCCCGCATGAATTGGTCTTGCTCATGAATGATGCGGACCTTCAGGGAGTAGCCCTTGTTGAAGGTGATGCCGGGAAGATAGATGCCAAAATGCACATGCCAGTTTCCAGCCGCATCGCGCTGCGGAGTTGCTCCGACTTTGTTCAATTCGATCATGGAGTTTGCCTGTTTCCTTTTTTTGGCGATCGGCAGATGGCATTATCCCAACCCGATGCGTGAGCGAGGGACGATTCCACAAGTTCCTCACTTACGTTTCGGGTTAGGATTGGTAGTTTTCACGTTGCCGCTCGCCTTACAGGGGAGTGACGATGATGACGAAGCCGCGAATCGAGTTGGAAAAGCCGATGTGCGATGACGCCGCCGAAGGAGCCGCCGCCGATCACGATGACTTCGAAAGGTCTACCGCCACCTGTGGTGCTATCGAGCGCCTCCTGGAACGTGTTGCAGATGTATCGCCCCGACACATCGTGTGTGAAAGTCGTATCTTCAGTTGTGAGTGGCATGGCCATCATGTTTGTCCTGGATGTGAAGTGGGCATAGACTTCTTCCTGCAATTAAACATTTGCAAATTATAGTGCCACCAAATATAAAATGATATAACATACATGTAAGCAGTTCGGCAAAAATAACCTAATGTCACTTCGTTTAACCGAGTGGGCATCGCCCCGCGTTTTATAGTGCTCGCGGCCTGTTGGGCACGCGGTTAAACGATTGCGTTGTTAGAAAGCTTGGAACCGAGATATCTATTCGAGGTGACCGACTGGCTCGCGTTTCGAAACCCAGGACTACACCATGAATGATCGTGAAATTATCGCTCGGCTTGAGGCTGCGTCACCCACGGAACTGGCGGGACTTTTACGTCGACCTTCGGAAAGCGAAGCGCGTGTCTATCGCGTCTACTTTGGAAACAAACGCTACGAAGCGTTGCGGGGGACAACCCTAACTACGCGGGGAGCGAAACCAGCAGCCAAACGGGGTAACGTGGTCATCCTCCACGGTATCATGGGCGGCGAACTCACCGTGCGCGATTCCGGCTCGGACAAACTCGTCTGGATGAATATTTTCCGTTTAGCCTTCGGAGCCGTCGACTTCCTGAGGATGAAGAATGGAAAGTCGGTGTCCAATGTACGCCCTACAGGTATTCTGAAGAAATGGTATGCCGAGCAGATCCTGGGACTTAGCCAAGAATGGAACGTTCAAACGTACTGGTACGACTGGCGGCTTGACTTAAACGAAATCGCCGACGATCTTCACTCCAAAATCGTGAATTGGTTTGGGGATGACACTCCGGTGAATCTAGTTGCTCATTCGATGGGCGGGCTTGTTTCGCGAACCTACATCGCCCGGCATGCCAAGCGATGGAACAAGGGAGGCAAGCTGATTATGCTCGGTACGCCTAACCATGGATCGTTTTCGATTCCGCAAATGATCACCGGGGCCATTGACACGGTGCGCAAACTGGCACTGCTGGATTTAACGCACAGTCTTGAAGAGCTCACGGGGATTTTGGGAGGGTTGCCTGATGCGCTTCAGATGTTGCCTTCGCCGTTGGTTATGCCCGCCATGGCAGTGCTTTACCAAAGCAGCACCTGGGGCGGACGTGTTCCACAAGCTTTGCTGGACCGCGCACGCCAGCACCATGATACCCTTGCGGAAGTCGTCGACGGTGGGCGGATGCACTACATCGCGGGATGCAACCGTCGCACGCACGACGATATCCTTGACTGGAAACGTCTCGACTCGCTCGAAGGCTACAGTGCAAGCCTGAATGGCGACGGCACCGTTCCCCACCGACTGGGTCTGCTCGAGCGGAACGGAAGTCGTATTCCCACTTGGTTTGTCCAAGAGGAACACGGTGCGCTGCCAAACAACGAGCGCGTAATCGCCGCCACGAATATGCTTCTCGTTCAGGACAAGTGCGATCTTTCGACCAGTGCCATAGGGGCGCGTGGTGTCGCTATGGATCGGATAGCCACGAATAATGCGGCGGTGGACGCAAGGAAGAAGCGGAGTGATGATGAGACTCGACTAACGGCCATCATGGATCAGCTCCATCTTCATACTCGCGCTACGGAATCAGCCCAAGGAACGTCCGTTTCGCCCGCGGAAATCGAAGCGGCGGAAATCCTTTTGCGAGGGTTTCTGGCTGAGCCGACCTCCGCCAGCGCGGAATCTCCCGACGAACCGCTTCTGCCCAGCCCCCCCAAGAAGACTGCGCCGCCGAAGATCGAGATCACACTACTTCGAGCCGATCTTGCAGAGCTGCCAGCCGCTCCCAAAAACATCCTCCCGGTGGACGCCATATCCGTGGGGCACTACCTCGGTGTTGCACCGCAGAACGCCGAACTGGCGTTGGATCGCGTGGTTAGTGGCTGGAAACCAGGGGACTCAGACGCGAAACTTTTAATCACTGCGCTGAACTTGCGGGGCTCGATTGCCTCGCAACTAGGCCAGCAGTTCATCGTGCCAGATCCGCACCATCCAGGTCGACTGGCCGTCTTAGTCGGCATGGGCAATCCCGGGAAATTCGGCATTCCCGAGCTTACGGTCGCGGTTCGAGAATTGGTATGGACGCTGGGACGTATGAACCGCCGACATCTGGCCACGGTCCTGATCGGCGCAGGCGAAGGCAATCTCTCCATTCCACTTGCGTTGCAGGCTTGGCTGCGTGGCATTCGACGGGCACTTTTCGAGGTGAATGCGACGGATGCGATTCAGCTCGAACGCCTGACTTTTATTGAACGATCGCCTGCCAATTTCGTGCGTCTGCATTTGGCACTTACCGAAGCGGTGAATCGGTTGAGGGTCGAGACCGAGGATCACAAGCTCGATCCGGAACGATTGGAAATCACTTACGTTGCGCCCGATTCGAAACTGCTCGACGTTGCGAAGGTCGACGCAGAGAAACTCGAGATAAGCCGCGTTCGTAAGTCCATAAAACGCGAGTTGAATGGAGAAAAACAAAAGTTAATGGGCGGAATCGAACCGGTTCGTTTTACGGTGGGTCTCTCAAAAGACACCTACGAGTTTTCGGTTTTGAGCAATGAAGCCTCCATCCCGCAGCGGAACACAACCGTGGATCCGAAGCTCGTGGACGAGATCAACAACGATCTTGTGGCCGCGCCGAGTTTCATCCGGCAGCAGAATTTAGGCAACCTGCTCGGACGCATGCTCGTGCCAGAAGACTTGCGAAGCGTCATCGTGCAGCCTGGGGTCCCGACCGTGTTGTTGGTGGATGCCACCACGGCCCGGATCCATTTCGAAATGGCCGCGCTCTCGCCCGCTGCAGGGAACTCGAAACTCGATGCGACGCTGGAACGGATAGAGTTCGACGAGTTGTTTGCAGCCACGTTTGTAGGGGTCGCAGCGAGTTTGACACGTCAATTGCGAACGACCTTTGCGCCGCTGCCGGAACCGCCAATAATGTCTGGGCTCCCGTTGCGAATACTGGTCATTGCGGATCCATGCGAAGAAGCCCCGTTGCCGGGCGCTCAACAGGAAGGGGAGGCCGTAGCTCAGCTCTTCGAGCAATTTAAGGAATCCGGTGCCAATATCGAGCTGGTGCGGCTCTTCGGTCCGAGTGAAGCGACACGCGTCGCCGTGCTAGACCATCTCATCAACCAGCGTTTCGACCTCGTCCATTACGCGGGTCACTGTTTTTTCAAGGCGAATGATCCGCCGCGATCGGGCTGGCTATTCAGTGGCAATCAAGTGCTCAGCGCGTACGAACTAAGCAGGGTGGATCGCATACCGCGTTTCGTTTTTTCGAACGCTTGCGAGTCAGGCATCACCCCGGACCGGGCCGATCAACGCAATGCCGGACTCGCGCCTAGCTTTGCGGAGTCCTTCTTTGCCCGGGGTGTATGCAATTTCATCTGCACCGCTTGGCCGGTGGATGATGCGGCAGCCCTGGCGTTCGCGTCGCGATTCTACGGCGGTCTGCTTGGTTTGGGCAGGAATGCAGAAGCCATCCATGAAGCCATGAAAGCTGCTCGCATCGAGATCGCAGCCTTAGGTCAAGGTGGGTTAGCGACTTGGGGAGCGTACCAACATTACGGAGATCCCAATTTCCGCATAAGCCTCCAGCAACCACAGGCTACCGATGGAGCACCGAAGCTAGTACGCACCAATACACGGCGATCGCAACCCCGACCGCGGCCAGCGAAAAAGTCGAAAGCCAAGCGAAAGTAAATGATTACTTCACGCAGTTCACCACCAATCAGTCCATCGAGTACGAGTACGATTGAAAGCAACGCATGATGGCTTTGTTGGAGTCCAAAGCTTTGAAGTGCAGCGTGGCATCGCCAGCAAATTCTTACATTGTTGACGGGCGAGTGCTGTCTGGAGATGATGGGAGTATACGGTACCGGTACTTATGTCTAGGAAAGGGTGTGCAATGAACAAACTGAATCGTCGCAATTGGATCCAAACAGCGGGTGCCTCCGCGGGTATTCTGGCTCTGACAAAGCTGGATAAACTCAACAGCCCCGTTTTCGCAGACGAAGCGAAAACGGACTCCATGCCGATGCAACTTTACAAAAGTCTCAGTGCGTTGCAGAAACAGAATATCTGTCTGCCCATGGATCACCCGAGACGTCAGTACGTGAGCAATTGGTGGTACATCCATCCCGATTATCGTATCCCCAGCACTTTCAATGCGGAGCAACAAGAACTGATACGAAAAATCTTCGACTCCATGCACAGCGTGGACCACCAGGACGCAGTCAACAAGCAGGTCTTGATTGACCAATATGGGGATGAAAAGAATGCTCCCGCTGTGGGCTTTTTTGGCACGCCCGACGACAAGGACTTTGAGTTCATTTTTACCGGTCACCACGTTACTCGACGTTGCAACGCTCATTCGGATCAGGGACTGGGGTTTGGCGGGGCGCCCATCTTCTACGGACACTACCCGCACCCAGTGGACCGCATGAATGAAAACTTTCGTGAAACCAAAGATCACCCCGGCAATCCATACTGGTATCAAGGCAAGAACTTCAATCGGTTTGTGCAAGCCCTGGATGGTAGGCAGCAGGCAAAAGGTCTGCTTTCCACAGAGCCGCGGAGCGAAAGTCCAGATGCCGTGGTGAAGAAGACCGGGGAAGTACGCGGTCTAGGTTGCTCCGAACTGAGTTCAGATCAAAAGAAATTGTTTTTGGAGACGATGAGAGGCATGATGGCGATGTTCCGCCAGGGTGATGTCAACGCCACCATAGAATCGATCGAGAAGAAAGACATTTTGGACAAACTCCACGTCTCGTGGTTCGAAGGCAAGTACGATATTGGATCTGACAAGGTTTGGGACACTTGGCAGATCGAAGGCCCCGACATGGTATGGTACTTCCGTGGTGAACCGCACATCCACTGCTACTTCCACTTAAAGACTTAATTTGGAGTGCTTCGATTCATCGGAGCGTTTAGATCATCCTGCGTCCAGAATCGCTAAAACTCACTGGCAAAACTTCCAATCGTCTGGAACCATGTGCAAGCGTTCCAAGATCGGAACTCCCGAGCCCTGATTTACGACTCTCCAGCCTTCGGCATTCATAAAGTAGTGTCCCCCGTTTGTCCCGTTATGGGATCGTCACCTTGGCCGGCCGAATCTACCGGGCCGGCCTGTTGCGAAACGAAGGGGTGCGATCGATTGGTCAAGATCTTGCAGATCGCGCGATGGAAAGCACTTGATTGCCAAGTCAACGACGAACATACTCCGAAATACATTACCAGTTTGCTGCCAGACGGAACGACCATCGAAACCCTTGATGCGATCGATGGGGCAGTTTACTGTTCAATACCTTTACCCATAGGACTAGTTTTGGCTATCATCGCAATGATTGCGTTGTGGTTGGCAAATTTCTGCAGTGAGCGAATTGCGAGCCGCGTTGCTCGCGCCAGTTGCGGTATGGCGCTAATCGCGTCGAAAACTCATCGTAGCCTGCAACCATTTGGATCGGTTCGCGGCTTGCCAGATCATACAAAGTAATATCGACCGCACAGCCACGATTATGACGTGAACCGTTGGCGGGATTGGCCACGAAGTCTTTGAATTTATCGGGCGTTGCGTCCCAGAACATTTTTGTCACGTGCCAGGGACGGTAGGCATCGTGTACCAACAGTCCCAAACCACGTTTCTTCAATCGCTGTCAGTAAAGAGTTTCGAAACCGAGCCAACTCGATAATCCGTATCCGGCGTCGCCGGAATTTTCTTATCGGCATCCTGATGCCCAAAGCCCGCGCTCCAAACTGTCTTGTCGTTTTCGATCAATGCGATCGAAAAAGCTGGAAGCTGCTTTGATTCAACTTCATGCCGGATTGCTATTGAGAGTTTTTCGATTGCGGCTGAATAATCGGACTCCGCATTTACGACCGCAACGGGTTCAACGGTTTCGGGAATCTCGCGAGCTGTTTTACTCAGACTCACATGCAGCGAGCAGGAACGAGACACGGTTTAGACGGTTATCAAACGAACTTGATCTCTGGCATAACTCTTCCCCCAAAATCAAGCTCCATGATCCTATTCCCAGCCACGTCCAATCAATTCCGTGCTAGATGAGACGGGGCTCCACGCTGGTGTCAGTCAACTAGCGTCGAGCATTTTGTCACAAATCCATTCCCGCGCCACGTTCTCTTAACCACACTTTGCGTTCTTGAAAGTCGGGTAGCAGCTTATCGACCTCGTTCCAGAAGATCGCGGAATGGTTAGGGTAGAGCAGATGCGCTAATTCATGCACCACGATATAGTCCAAAATCTTCATCGGAGCCATCATGCACTTCCAATGAAAATTAATGTTCCCGCCTGGGGTCCATGATGCCCAACGGTTCTGGAGATCTAGAATCTTTACGGATTTCGGTTCCACACCCATTCGAGCTTGAAAATAGGTAACGCGCTCGTTGATCCTTATGAATCCCTTGTCCCGGTAGAAGTCGCGGAATGCCGTGATGGCTTTGTCCGTAAAACGAAGATTCGTCCTTAAACAAAAATGTCCATCTTTGAGCACCAACGGTTCGTCCTGTTTCGGCACCAGTTTCAATCGATAGGAGCGACCAAGGTATAAGAACCCTTCGCCATTGACGAATTTTCGTTCGGTACGTGTCGCGTTGAGGTCTTGCCATTCAGCTAAGTTCTTGTAAATCCACCGCCGTTTCCCCTCTAGCACCTTTTCAATTTGCGGTTTGGTCAATCCCTCAGGGGCAATGAGCGTTATCTGGCCGTCTCGCTCCACGTAAATGCTGGCCGTCTTGCGGTCGCTCCGCTTGAGCGTGTAGCGGATGTCTCGATAGGTGCAAATCATTCGAGAATGTCCTTTTCACGAACCTTTGCAAGTGAGGTTATCTCAGTCACGATCTTCTCGCACTTGTCAGCTATCTCGTCGATGCCTGAGAACAATATTAGGTCGGACAGTTCCCCCCTAAGTTTGGCAACCTCAGTCGGATTGCCCCAAAAATTCACGATCCCAATGGTTCGATGCAACTTCTCAAGCAGCTCGACCACGAGTTGTTTTATTTGCTCTGTATGTTCTTGCCGAATGCCATCCTTGCCAAATCCTAACTTGCCAATCAGGTCATAGAATGGAGCCGCTTTTTTGCTAACACCGCTTGCATCGTCCTGCCTTCCGGCCTGAGCTTCGTTGCGTAAATCAAATAAATGTTTGCAAAGCAAGTCCCAATTGTCCTTATGTTGCTTGATCAATGCCTCAAGCCGTTCGCTGAGCGATTCATATAGCACTGGATCTTCATCTAGGTGAACCTTGCAGTGTTTTCGGATCGCATGCTCCATTTCGCTTGCCTTGGACCGTGGCGATTTGTTCTTGTCCAACTGCGTGATAAAGTCGGGAGATAGCAGTTCCACAGGCGGGATTTTTGGGTTGATTCCTAAGCTCACCAGATGCTCGTCAATTAGCTTCCGAACTTTCTCACCGGCACCGGAGATGCTGAGCGAATCGTCCTTGTAGCGTTCTTTGATCTTCACCAGCAGAAAGCCAAATCGCTTTGCTGGAATTCGGTATGGAAATGCCTCGGAGTTAGGGAGGATGATGTCCATACTTTGCAAGAATTTTTTCAGGAACACTTCGAAGTTGGCTCGCTGGGCCAAGTCTTCCATGCACCGAATCGCCTTTTCAAGCACGGCGAGTTCATGAGCCGCGTCCTTGATCCGTTGCTCTACAAATCTCTCAATCTCAGCTACCTTGTTCTCTATGAACAGGTTCAGCAGTCGTCGATATCGAGCCTCCAGCACGGGCAATTCGCCTGTGATGTCAGTGAGAGTCCCTTCGACATCCTTTTTATCGTCGTCGGCGTAGATCGATAGTGCATTCTTTAAGTGATCCGTCAACCCAATGTAATCGACGATGTAGCCCCGTGTCTTTCCCTTGGCGATCCGGTTTACACGGGCGATGGTTTGCAGCAGGTTGTGATCTCTCACCCGCTTGTCGATATA
>JANMLD010000248.1:0-9202 GCA_031372345.1 Pirellula sp. | reverse complement strand
ACGATTTGAGCGTTGACCTCTCGCAGAAGAAAAATCTCTTTGCCGAAATGCCTGATAAAGTTCAGGAATTAACGGCGCTGCTAGAACAAATCCGGGCAAAGGGGCAGGTGCGTTAACGTAGATCCGTCACTCCGAGACGGATGTCCTAACTCGTAACGCCGCTCGAGTACGTCGATTGCATTGGCTTCGAAGAACCATATTCCGCAGGTTGCTCGACCGAGGTTTAGTAGGAGACTGCTTTTGCGATTCCGATATGGCTGACCGCCAGCCGCGGAGCGGGCTGGCCTACGTGGATCCGTCGCTCCGAGACGGATGTCCTGCCTGGTAACGCCGCACGTGTACGTCGATTGCATTGCTTTCGACGAGCCATAAACCGCAGGTTGTGCGACCATGGTTTGGAAGGAAATTGCTCTTGCGATTCCGAGATGGCTGACCGCCAGCCGCGGAGCGGGCTGGCCTAAGTGGATCGACTATCGTAAAACGACGTCGTATAATCGCGATGCGTCTTGCATGCAGCCTGATGCTCGAGCATTGTTGCAACGAGAGACGTCCAGCCCGTTTGGTGGTTAGCCCCAAGTCCTCGCCCCGTGTCGCCGTGAAAGTACTCGTGGAAAAGCATCAGGTCTTTCCAATGAGGGTCCTTGGCGTATCGTTCATCATCTCCATGACACGGCTTTGCACCTTGTTCGTTTCTTTTGAACAGCAAAATTAGCCGTCGTTCGATTTCGTCGGCAACTTGTTTCAGATTCATCAGGATGCCGGAACCTGTTGGGCATTCCACTTGAAAAGTGTCTCCATAGAACTCGTGGTACTGACGAAGCGATTCCACGATCAAGTAGTTAAGTGGAAACCAGACGGGGCCCCGCCAGTTGCTGTTGCCGCCAAACATCCCAGTGTTGCTTTCGCCGGGGACGTAACCCACGGACTCGGTTCCACCCGAATGTTCGAAGACGAACGGTGTTTCACCGTAGTGGGCAGACATCGAACGAATACCAAAGGGGGAAAAAAACTCCTTTTCGTCCAGCATGTATTTCAAAAGACTGCGAAAACGTTCGGTGGATGGAATGGCCAATAGCCGCATCGCCATCGTCGAACCGGCGGGGCAAAATTTTTCCATGTAGGCCATGTGCTTGGCCATTTGCGGCCTGTTTTTCAAAAACCAGTTCATTCGGCGTTGAAAGCTTGGCAGACGCAGCAGCGTCGACTCATGGATCATGACATTGGAGCATAGCGGAATAAGTCCAACGAGCGAACGAACTCGCATCGCTGTGCTTTTTCCGTCGCGAAGTAGGTGGTCGTAGTAAAAACCATCTTCTTTTTCCCAAAGACCGGTTCCGTGCAACGCGTTCATGGCTTCAGCAATCGCGACGTAATGCTCGAAGAACTTGCTTGCCATATCGGAGTACGCTTGGTTCTCTTCCGCCAACTCCAACGCCATCTGCAACATGTTGCCACAAAAGAAAGCCATCCATGCGGTCGCGTCTGCTTGATCCAGCGTTCCACCGCCTGGCAGCGGCTTGCTCCTATCGAATACGCCAATATTGTCGAGTCCCAAAAAACCGCCGCTGAAAACATGTTGCCCTCGCGTGTCCTTTCGATTCACCCACCAAGTGAAATTGAGCAACAGTTTTTGAAAGGTCCGAGCCAAAAATTCTTTGTCGCCACTGAGTTTGTAAACGTGCCAGCAGGCCCAGGCATGAACCGGTGGATTCACATCGTTGAGTGCCCATTCATAAGCTGGGATTTGGCCATTGGGGTGCATGTACCATTCGCGAAGCAGGAGTATCAGTTGATTCTTGGCGAATTCGATATCGACCCGTGCCATTGGGATCATATGAAATGCAACGTCCCACGCCGCGTACCAGGGATATTCCCATTTGTCCGGCATGGAGATCACATCGCGATTGAATAGATGGGTCCAATCGCTGTTGCGCCCGACATTGCGGCCTGGAGGTGGTGGCGGACTGTTCGGATCACCACGGATCCATGAATCTACAACGTAGTAATAGAACTGTTTCGTCCAAAGCAGGCCCGCATACGCTTGCCGGGAAATGTTCTTTTCCTCGGTGCTAAGTTGTGTTGGAATGCAGTGTGCATAGAATTCATCCGATTCGGCTTGTCGAAGAGCAATGGTCGCTTCGAAGTCCTCGCCGAATCGCCTGTCACTGAAGATAGGGTTCATGATCGGTTTAGGATTTGCCGCCTTGGTTGTATCGTCCGTCATCATGGCTTCAGGCGATATGCCCGATAGCCTACATCGAATGACCAGTGGTTCATCTGGCTTGACGATGGCAATGGTGTGGGCTGCGCATTTGGTACCAAAGGTTCTTAAGTCAGCCCCATTCGCTTCGCCATTGACAACACAGTTATGAAATGCATCTTTGAAGAAAGTACCCGAAGTTGGAGCGCCAGGGTGGCGGTTGGGATTAGTTTCATTTTCGGTAAATAGCCACATCGGCTTCTCACCCTCTGAACCGACTTCGACTCGAAACTCAAAGTGGCCCAGGGTCTCATGGTCACAGAGCACAACACCGTTTGGCTCGTTGGGTGATCTGTGCAATCGCATGCGAGGCTTGCTCGTGCAGCCATCGTGTTCGCACCCCCATATCCAGGAGTTGTGAAACCATAACTGTGGCAAGACATGCAGAACGGCAGGAGCTGGCCCACGATTATGGACGGTCAGTTGGATCAGGATGTCGTCTTCGTCCGCCTTGGCGTATTCAATCTGGCAATCGAAATAGGCATCCTTTTCGAAGGCATCTGTGTCGAGCAACTCATATTCGTTCTCGGTTCGGGATCGCCGACGATTGACATCGGCCAAGTCTTCATAGGGAAAGCGTGATTGAGGGTATTTGTAGAGCCCTTTCATGTAGGAATGAGTCGGCGTTGAGTCTAGGTAGTAGTAGCACTCTTTAACATCTTCACCGTGGTTCCCCTCGGGGCCGGACAATCCAAAAAGCCGTTCCTTGAGAATCGGGTCGCGGTTGTTCCAAAAGGCAAATGAAAAGCAGAGGCGTCCCTGTCGATCACAGATCCCGAGTAAGCCATCTTCACCCCAGCGGTACGCTCGAGATCGGGCATGATCGTGCGGTAAAAAGAACCAAGCCTCTTGGTTTTGGGAATAATCTTCGCGGACGGTCCCCCATTGCCGTTCCGACAGATATCCGCCCCATCGTTGCCAATTCGCGTGCCGTCCCTTGGACTCGACCAGGCGTTGATGTTCCGCCGTCTGCCTCAAAGCCTCTGAAGTCGGAAAGCACATCGAGGTTGGCGGTTTTTCAGGATTCGACATGGAGCAGGCTACAAAAGACGAAAGAAGGGATTGCTTGAGTCCCTGAGCTTATCGTTTTTTTGGTGATTTGTCTTTAGGACGCTCGTGTAACCGGTGCGTCGGTTCTCGAAACGATTTTTCCGTGTACCATAAGGCGAGCGCAGATTGGGGGTTCCCAATCCGAAACGTCAGCGAGGGACAATTAGGCAGGTCCCTCACTTACGTATCGGGTTATGATTGGTCGTTTTCACATCGCGGCTCGCCTAAGAGCACAAAGTACTTGTTGTCCAAAAAATAGTGTTTCGTCTTAAATATGCCCCAATCAAACCCAATCTTTATTAATCGTGAACTCAGTTGGCTCGAGTTCAATCAACGGGTCCTCGATCAGGCCTTGTACACCAAGGTGCCGGTGCTCGAACGCCTCAAGTTCCTAGCCATAACGGCTAGTAATATGGACGAATTCTTCATGGTAAGAGTTGGCGGGCTTCAGCTTCAACAGGCGAGAGGGATCGAAGTAGCCGATCCAAGCGGGAAGACGGTGACAGAGCAGCTCGAACTTATTTACGAACGCGTCAATGCAATTATCCGTGACCAATATGACTGCTTTTTGAAGGCGGTTGAGCCTACATTGACCGCAGAGGGGCTAGAGCGTGTCTCCGTCCGCAATGCTTCCGCTCGCCATCGCGAAGCCATCACTCGTTTCTTTCACGAGGAAATCTACCCGGTCATTTCGCCGATGGACATCGATCCGGAGAGTCCATTTCCGATTCTGGCTAATCTGGGACTGCATTTGTGCGTACGCATGGCTAGCGGAGATTCTGAGAAACCGCATCGCTTTGCTTTTATTCCCTTGGGGAAGGTGCTTTCTCGCTTCATCACTTTGCCGAGCGATCGCGGCTACAACTACGCGTTGCTTGAGGACGTTACGGCGGAATTGGTCGACCAGTATTATCCTGGGAAGCGAATCGATGAGTGCGTCGCCTTTCGAGTGACGCGGAATGCGGATGTTTCCGTGCGCGAAGACAGTGCTGCGGACTTGATGATGGGCATGCAAGAAGTGCTGCATTCGCGGCGTTCTGCCGGTTTTGTTCGGCTTGAAATTGCCGAGACTGTCTCGGAAACGACGCTCCACTTCCTACAAGACCAACTAGGCCTGAACCCGTGCGATGTCTTCAAATTCCCCGGCCCATTGGATTTGTCCAGCATGATGTACCTAACCGATATGGAGGGGTTCCCGGCTTTGAGAGACACGGCTTGGATTCCGCAGCGGTCGCCGGTCATTGACCCGACGCAAAGCATGTTCAAAGCCATTGGTGAACGCGATTTGCTCCTCTGCCATCCGTACGAGAGCTTTGAACCGATCGTGCGATTTGTAGAGGAAGCTGCCGACGATCCGGATGTTCTGGCCATCAAGCAAGTGCTGTATCGAACGAGCCGCAAGAGTCCCATTGTGGCTTCCCTCAAGAAGGCCGCCGAGCGAGGTAAATATGTCACGGCGATTGTTGAGTTGAAGGCCAGATTCGATGAAGCTCGCAATATTGAGTGGGCTCGCGAATTGGAACGTTCCGGAGTCCAAGTCATCTACGGAGTGCGCGGACTGAAGACACACGCCAAGATTTGTGTCGTCGTACGACGCGAGCCCTCTGGCATCGTGCGATACGTTCACTTTGGAACAGGCAATTACAACGAAGCGACCGCTCGAATGTACAGCGACATCAGCTACATGACCTGCAATGAGTCGTTGGGCCGAGATGCCAGTGCGTTCATCAACGCGATCACGGGATACAGTCAGCCGCAGCCTTACGACAAACTGGATTCCGCCCCGTTGGGACTTCGAAAGAAACTCCTCGCGTTGATCCAAGCGGAGACTATCAACAAACGCAATGGTCAAAAAGCGTACATCGCCGGGAAAATGAATTCGCTGGTCGATCCGGATATCATCAAGGCTTTGTACGAAGCTAGTCAAGCTGGCGTCATCATCCGGCTCAACATACGTGGTGTTTGTTGTCTGCGTCCGGGGGTGCCGGGCATCAGCGATAATATATCGGTCATCAGTATCGTCGATCGATTTCTAGAACACGCACGTGTGTTCTATTTTTATCATGGAGGGGATGATGCGGTGTTCATCAGCAGCGCGGATTGGATGCCTCGCTCGTTCGACCGCCGGGTCGAGTTGCTCGTACCGATTGAGGATACAGCGTCCCGCCGCCGATTGATGGAGATCCTCGACACGTACTTTCGAGACAATCAGAACGCGTGGCGTTTGGGGAGTGATGGCCGCTACACACGAATTCATCCAGAACAGAACCAGGCCAAGTTTCGAGCGCAGCGGTTTCTGTATGAATCGTCAGTAGCCGCTATCAAGAAGGCCGAGCAAGCCGCAAGAACAACGTTTGAACCTCACAAGGCTGCGGCTACACGCGAATCCTAACGCGCTGAGAGCATCTCTCAACTGGAACCGGCAACGGCTCTCGATCGATACGCCGCGATTGCGACGAGTGATCTCTTGGACCCGCTGCGTGAACTTAGCGATAATCTTCGGGCTGACGTCGTAGTTGCGACTTACCTAGCTTGTAGAGCCGCGATCAAACCATGGTGGAAACCGCAGAAAGACTTGACCTAGCCTGGTCAATTGCTGCTTGGTGCTAACGGTCGATGAATCCCCTCGCCTATTTTATTCCAGCCACCCACTCTTTGAGCATCTGCAACGCTTTTTCGTCAACGCGATTTGTGGAAAGTTGCGGCATCTGGCCTGGTCCACGCATGCCAACTCGGTGCAATAGCACAGACCGTTCGATGTCCCCCGGTGCAATGAGCTTGGCATCCGGCTTATCGAAATGATGATGGATTGGCTCGACATCCAAAATATTCATTCCCCGAAACCCAGCGTAGTAGGCCAGATTCATCTTGGCATTGCCACCACCTGCTTCAATGTGACAGTACGCACAATTGGAATGCAAAAACGACCGAGCCCGCTGTTCAAGATCAACCGAGGAATCGTAAGGGTCGACCAAATGCCGGTTGTCCGCTCCCGACTTACCCATCATGCTATTCACTTTCACACTCCGCTGACCGCTGCTCTCGTTGAGCTTTGCTATTTGCGATTCTATCTCGTCTTTTGCAATCCCTTCGATTGCCATTTGACTGCGAAGCTCAGCCTGCGCATGGGGTACCCAGTTGGTTTTTATGACACCCATGCTTTCTAGTGCATCCAATTGATTGGCTTTGACACCGGCGCCATAGTCATGCTCCTTGTTCATTTGTACGGTGGTCAGTCCAAGCAAGTAGCCTGCAGCGCGCGTATGACAAACCATGCACTCGGTTCGACTTGGATAACGCCAACTCTGGGATCGAAGTCCTGTCGACTCGCGTATCGGAAAATCCTGATCACGTCCACCAGCCTCGACTAGTTCCGCGTCGGTCCCGTCTTGATTCCAAGCGTACGTGTACCCGACCCATTCCCCTTGCTCTTTAACAAGCAAACGCGTCTCGATCCATTTATTCGATGCGGGCTCCCCAGCCACCATTTCCAACGCAAACGACTTGACAATGACTGTCTTCTCAGGAAACTGCCAAGCCCATTGGTCCGGGATTTCGATTTGCCCATCCTTTGGCAACGCGATAAACCGCGACTTGATCGCACCATCGGACCAGAACGGAGCGTTGACGCTGTACGGAATCAGTCCCTCAGCCACCTTGTGATCGACTATTTCGTCAAAGAGTCCCGTTTCACTGAGCAACCGCGGGAAACGGCTCGGCATTGCGTCCACGGGGACTGGTTCCAAATGATAAAGCCCACCCTGCTTGTCCCCGCGATGATCGACCACGATCAACTCGCCATCTGGGTCCAACGAGATTGCCGAGATTTGAAATGGCGTATCGGCGATTTCACGATGCCAAACGATTGACTTGCCGTCGTGCTTGATTGCCCAGACCTTTCCCGTTGAATAATCACCGTAGATATAGGCCCCTTGTAACTCCGGTAACTTATTGCCGTAGTAGACTACTCCGCCGGTCAGTGATCGCGATTCGCTGTGCGGATGATCGACCGTTGGCAACACGTGCGGAGTAGGTCCAAGTTTTCGTTTCGAGTAGAACGGATGGCCCCCTTCAAATACCGACCAACCGTAGTTGGCTCCGCGCTCAATCAGATAGACTTGCTCCCACATGTCTTGACCGTTGTTGCCGACCCAGATGTGCCCGGTTTTTGGGTCGGTGGTGATTCGCCATGGATTGCGCAGGCCATAAGCCCATGTCTCGGGCACCGCGTCAGCGACGTCGACAAAGGGATTGTCCTTTGGAACGGAATAGTTTTTGTCAGGCGACGGATGGTCGACATCAATGCGCAACACCTTGGCAAGCAATTTGGTCAAGTCCTGGCCCGTGACCTTTGCGTCCGAATCGGAGGTTCCATCGCCCGAGGTGACGTACATCATCCCGTCGTGGCCGAAGGTAACGGCGGCCCCATTGTGACCGTTCGAATCCCAATCGATCACCGTAACGTCGTCACCTGTCAATCCGAACGGAGCTGACCTCGACAGCGTATGTCGCACGATGCGACTCCGATTGCCTTGCCCCTCTTTCTTGCCGTTGCTTCCGATGTACATGAAACCATTTTCGAGGAAATTCGGATGGAAGGCGATGCTGTAGGCAACTCCTTGTGTTTCTGAGAGGAGTTCCAATTCCGTTTGATTAGACGTATCGGTCGTGCGCATGACCTTGGTGGGGCCATAGGATCCTTGTTCTTCGATTACGATGAAGCGACGGCTGCCGGGTTCCACCTTGACGTCCACCGGCCATTCTAATTTGACATCCGGATAAGCGCGAACCGCGCGGTAGGGGAGCGGCGGTTCTGGTGACCCAAACACTTTGGAATCAGCGAAGTGTGGCCGATTGCGAAGCGAGCGCATGGTGGCATTCGTTTCGCTGCCGGACGCGAATCGAAGGGACGCGTAATCTTGGTAGCGATGGAAATCGAGCTTGGTCAGGGGCGCACAACTGCTAAGTTCCGGCTTTTGGCCAACGGTGTAGTCGTAACGGCAAAGGGCCAACTGCCAGACTTCATTAAAATCGGGTCGTCCACCGGTCGGCATAAAATCGAGCCAAGGGATCTTGCCCTCGACCGACCAAGATTGATCGCGATCATCGCGATGGTTCAGCGTTCCGTTTCGGCGGACGGCTGTCTTCCAATGAAAGTCGTTCGTCGACTTGAGGGCATCGAACCCGCCGCTTTTTTGGTCGGGGAGAAACATGTCCATTTCTGTCCCCGCCGCGTTGACTTGAAATTCGTAGTAGCCATTGGCCTCCCGGCTTGGTTTCAGAAAAATTTCGAAGACATCGTTATTCCAAGTCTTGCCATCGTGTTCGGTAATGTCGGCGAAAAGGTCATAATCTTCCAGTTCGGCGAAGAAGTAGAGGTACTGACGGTCCCATAGCAATCGGGCTCGCGTTGCCGTTTTTGGCATCGGCGCTGGGCTGGTTGGGATGCGAAATCCGTCGATGACAGTTGCATTGGCCCAAGCTTCGTCATCGGCGTTTCCATCGATCACGATAGGCCCATGCGCCCAATGGCATACGAACTCATCGCCTAAGACAACTGGCGATATCAAGGTTACCGATGCAAGCCATAAGCAAGCACGCGTGAGTACTTTGCATCTGGAATTGTTTGGGTTTGTTGTGTTTTGCATAATTGCTGTTTGTGTTGTTTTTGTGAGCGAGGGCCTCGCTCAGCCACGCTGGGCTCGTAGGTCCGTCGCTCCGACGGCGGTCGCCCGGAGTATTATCCGTTGATGAAAATCCCCTCCAGTTATATTATAGTGGATTGTCGCCATTAGCTCATCGAAAGGCGACCAATGCGAAGCACAATGTTTATAGCGACCGAATGGGGAAGCCAAAACAAAAAGGCAGTCACCAAAACCATGCCAATAATAT
>JANMLD010000120.1:0-1820 GCA_031372345.1 Pirellula sp. | reverse complement strand
GCATGGTCTCAGATCAGCATGGTTAAAAATTCACATAGCGCAAATCATTTAATCACTTTAATCGTCAAACGGGCAAAATAGATTGAAGGGACAATCGCTACAGACGGACCGGTACAAACAAGACGTTACACCGAAGCTATCACGCGATGAATGCGATTGTCGCACCATGGAAGGTGCGACTGCGACTGAGCAAGGACGCACGCGCTGAAACCGACGGCGGAATGAACTCTGAACCGCGGCTGAATGCGATTGGCGAAGCGGTTTAGTTCAACGACGGCATTGACCGAGTGCGAGCAAAAAATGTTTCCATGTCAGAGCGCGCCGATCGAGCACTTCGGTCCAATGCTTTGTTCGTTGCGATTGTTTCAGTGCTAAGCCGACAGCTCGTCATTTTCGAACATAGCAATGGCTCGTTCCAGTGCCTTTATCACACGAAGTCGATTAGGTTCCTTACGAAGCCTCAAAGGTAATCGTTCAAATCGAGTTTGTCCATTCTCATTTATTCCCGCTGGTGCTCCGCCCGACCACGGAGCATTGCAGAATCTAGATGACGGCAATATTTTCATCGAATAGTACGCGAGGTATTCCCTAATCATCCCGATAGAGAAGAATGTGAATGTGAATTTGCCGCCATCAACATAGTAAATCCAAGAAGGATTCGCAGTCGTTGTGTCGCCCACTCTGGGAAGCGTGACCGCAACATCGTCGTAGCAATGGATACCAGCGGCTTCGGCAGCTTCAGTGGTGTACGGTTCTTTGCGATATTTCGGCATTGTATCTTCTCGCAACGAACGGCCATCGTCACCCAGTCGCGGCAAGTAACGTCTCTAAAAGTCAAGGCACCCGACCCGCGACGTGGGTGCACGATTTTGTTCGTTGGTTTTCTACTTAGTTGTCTTCTGGTCGCGTGGAAGCAATCGCAGGTCCTGATGCGTTCTGCGTAACCGCAACTATCCAGACAATCATCATGACAGGAAGAGAATATATCGGACCAGCAAGGAATGCAATCGGACCAAGAGGGCCGGGATTTGTAACGAAACAGTAAGCGACAAAAAACGCCATCCAAGCCGTGTACAGTATTGATCCAACGGACAATGTTTGTTGGCAAGACGGTTTTGGCAATGAAAACGCGCACACGAGGGAAACAATCATTGGAAACAATGAAACGGTCGACATAGCAAGCAAAACCCAGTTTTGGCTGACAGTGCAAATCATCGCTATGCCGACAACGATGATCGCAGCAATCGTGGCAATCAAACTGGATTTTTCCATGCCTGCGCTGTCTCCCAACGAACGACCATCGTCACCCAGTCGCGGCAAGTAACGTTTCTAAAAGTCAAGGCACCCGACCCGCGACTTGGGTGCACGATTTTGTTCTGCGTTTGATTAGGTATGTATCACACCAAGTTGGTTTTGTCTTCAAAAAGGCTCGTGTCGCGAAAAATGCATTGTAGTGCATCCCGCAATCGTTTGACCACATCGGGCGAAGTTATTAGGTCCACATCGACTCGACCATCCTGGAGTTCTTTGGAAGCTTTTTCGTCGAAATCAATTCGAAATGAATTGTTGGTGAGCACGCACCCCACGATGCCTCCATAGGTTGCACGCGATTGGTCATTGATTTCGCTGTAAACATCTTTGACACCATGCTCGACGATTTCAAGGGATTTACTTCGCTCTCGGGATAGTCGACAGATCTGAAAGTACAAATCGGCGTGACCACCAAATGACACATCAGTGAGGCCATCCGTTTCCTCGCAATCAATCCTCGCGATCACGTCACTAGTGCAGATTCTCATGGATCTCAGTATCGCAGAACG
>JANMLD010000085.1:0-5261 GCA_031372345.1 Pirellula sp. | reverse complement strand
CCTCTGTGAACGCTTCGATGCGTCGGTTGCCCGAACACACGCATCACTCGAGGCCAAGGTGACTGGCTAGGTCTTTCCTCGTACGACTCTTTCATTCGCTACCTCTCTCCGGCTTGCGCCGACGCACCCTGACACCTTTTTAGACGCGCCTTTTTAGACGCGATTGTGGTTGAGTTTCCCAAAAACATCGCAGTTTTGCTATAATGCAAGTTCTCGTTTTATGGCATAATAAGTTATACTGTTGAAGATCGTTTCGTATTCAACCCATCGCAATCTCAACCAACCGCCATCATGAATGACTCGCGCCAAAAGTTTTTCCATTCGTTTGCTTCATCGCTCCTTTTTGCAGCACTCTGGAGTTCAAGCCACGCTTTATTGACTGCTGCGGATAAAGTTGTGTCAGAATCCAATTCAACATCCGCGATCGGCTCCAAGGTCGATGGCTTTTCTTTGACCGATTATCAAGGCAAAGAATGGAAACTAGAAGAATTCCAGTCCAAGAAAGCCGTCGTGTTCGCGTTTGTTGGAACCCAATGCCCGCTAGCCAAACTCTATTCTGCGAAATTGGTTGAGCTGGAAAAGCAATATCGCGATCAAGGAATCGCATTCGTGGCTGTCGATTCCAATGTCCAAGACAGCTTGGCCGAGATGGCCTCGCACGCACGTAAGTTTGGTTTTGAATTCGCGTTTCTCAAAGACCCCTCTCAAGACCTTGCCAATCGAATGGGAGTCACAAGGACTCCTGAGGTTTGTGTTATTGATAGCGATAGCAAGATACGATACCGAGGACGAATCGACGACCAGTATGGAATCGGCTACACCAAGGAGGCTGTCACGAAGAACGAACTGGTTGCGGCTCTCGATGCGATCCTTAAAAAGCAAGAAGTCGCAACAACAACGACGACGGCTTCCGGATGCCTTATCGGTCGCGGTCCGAGAGATAGTGCCAAAGCCGAATCGATGGTCACCTATGCGGATCAAGTCAGCCGCATTCTGCAATCGCGATGCGTTAGCTGCCATCGGCCCGGCGAAATTGGGCCAATGGACTTAGGCAACTATGACGATGCGGCAGCTTGGGCTGACATGATTGTCGAAGTCATCGACGAAGGTCGCATGCCCCCCTGGCACGCAAGCCCAGCCCACGGTTCGTTTGAGAACGACCGCCGCATGCCCGCCGAAGAAATTGCCACGATCAAGAATTGGGCTTTAGCCGGAGCAAAGCGTGGCGATGCGAGCAAAGAACCACCGCCAATGAAATTCGTATCAGGCTGGCAATTGCCGCGCGAACCTGACATGATCGTCCCGATGCGAGAGACAGCGTATGACGTGCCTGCACGTGGCGAAGTCAAATATCAATACTTCGTGGCAGACCCAAAATTGACTCAAGACACTTGGGTCAACGGAATGGAAATTGTTCCGGGCAACCCGGCCGTCGTACACCATATTTTGGTCTTTGTACGGCAAAAAGGGAGCAATGATCGCAACCTGGGTGCTGAACGCGGGTTTCTTGTAGGCTACGTGCCAGGCACACGTGCCGAACCGCTTCCGGAAGGGATGGCAAAACGCATCCCAGCCAATAGCGAATTCGTATTTCAAATCCACTACACTCCCAATGGAACGGCTCAATCGGATTTAAGCAAAGTGGGCTTCCTTTATGCCGACCCTAAAACCATCACGCACGAAGTTCAAACAACCAGCTCCGTTCAGCCCAATTTTCGCATCCCGCCCGGCGATGGAAACTACAAGGTTTCGGCTATGCAGCCCGAGGAATTGCCCAATTGCGATCTGCTATCAATGAGTCCCCACATGCACGTGCGAGGGAAGTCCTTCCGCTACACGGCCGTTTATCCAGACGGAAAGCGAGAGATCTTGCTCGATGTGCCAAAGTATGATTTCAACTGGCAAACGGAGTATCGGTTGAGCGAAAAGAAAAAGATGCCAAGCGGAACGCGAATGTTCTGCGAGGCGGCCTTCGACAACTCCAAGGACAATCTCAATAATCCAAACCCTGAGGGGTGGGTTCAGTGGGGAGATCAGACGTATGAAGAAATGATGATCGGCTATTTTCACATTTCGATACCAATTGATCCTGCCACTGGCCGGGCACCTGAGATGAAGAAAGCCAGAATGGCCCGTCCCTCACCCGACCAGATATTCGCTATGCTTGACACCGATGGGGATGGAAAAGTGCTACGGGCTGAAGTACCCCAGCAAATCCAACCGATATTTGATCGAATGGATGTAAACAAGGATGGTGTGCTGGAGAAATCTGAGCTGCCAAAGTAGTTTGGCTTGTGGATTGTGGACGAGCGAGGCCCTTCGCTCGTTGATCATCCATCCCAAATCTGAGCGAGGGCCTCACTCAGCCACAAAAATCTGAGCGAGTCGCACGAAAATATTCTCTCCAAACTGGAAATAGCCCAGTAAAGGGTCTATATTCAGCCTTCTTCCGTTTTTACCGTAAACCCAACCCCTCCCTGGATTTCTTCCATGACTCAGTCGAAACGTTCTCGTCGTAATTTTCTGAAGACAACCGCCGCAACGTCCGCGTTGGGTGCGTCCATTCCTTATTTCAGCTGGACTGAAAAAGCCTTTGCGAATCAAGCCAAGAACGACCGGCCGCGTATCGGTTGCATCGGCGTGGGCAGCATGGGGACCGGCGACGCGCACGGCCACAGTAACTTTGGTGATATTTTGGCCGTGTGTGATGTAGAAAAGGTCCATTTGGACCGCGCCAAGAACGATCCCAAAATTGGCAAGGGAACCGCCGACGCTTACGAAGACTATCGCAAGGTACTCGACCGGAAAGATATCGACGTTGTCAGTATCGTGACTTGCGACCATTGGCACGTGAAGATCGCCGTCGAAGCGCTGCAAGCGGGCAAGCACGTGTTCTGCCAAAAGCCGCTGACACTAACCCTCGAAGAAAATCAGCTTATTCGAAACGCGTGCAAAAAATATCCGAACTTGGTTTTCACTGTCGGCACACAGCAGCGCGATGCCAAAAACCTATTCCTACGCGCGGTTAATATGGTGCAGAAGGGACTGCTCGGCAAGATCCATACGGTCACTTGCAGCATTGGTGGCGGCGACGTCGCGAAAGAAGATTTTGTAAAGACGACGCCTCCTGAGACTCTTAACTGGGACATGTGGCTCGGCCAAGCACCAAAGGTTGATTACATCAAAGAGCGAGCTCACTATCAGTTCCGTTGGTGGTACGAATACAGCGGCGGCAAGTTTACCGATTGGGGTGCTCACCACATCGACATCGCCACATGGGCACTGGGAGAAGACAAAGCAGGTGGCGGTCCGATCGAGATCGATGGCACCGACGCCAAGCATCCGGTGCCGTATGCGCATGGCTATGCAACCAGCGACGTCCGCTACAACACGGCTCATGACTATGTCGTGAAATGCAAGTACGCGAGCGGTGTCACGCTGAATGTTACCAGTGGCGGAAACAAGGAAGCTGACTCCGACACGCCACGTTCCGTTGGCAACGGTATTCTCTTCGAAGGAGATAAGGGGCGCATTTTTGTTAGCCGCGGCAAGATCTCCGGCAAACCGATTGAAGAGAATTGGGACAAGGATGCGTACTCCGACGAAGACGTCACGCGACTTTACAAAGGTAAGCCGCATGAAGGGCATAAGAACAATTTCTACCGATGCATCCGCGACGGGGGACTACCTCTAAGCGACGTCTTCACTCACGTTCAAGCCATGGGGACTTGCCATCTCTCCGCGATCGCCGCTCGACTTAACCGAGTGATCAAGTGGGATCCGAAGGCCGAGAAGATTGTCGGCGACGAAGAAGCAGCCAAGTTCTTCGCACGCGAACAACGCAAGGGCTATGAAATCAATCGCGTTTAGCGATTGAATGAACTGTGGACGAGCGAGGCCCTTCGCTCGTTCGGGGCATGCAAGCCGAGAAATACGAGGAAGGCCTCGCCAGGTTACACAAAACCTGAGCGAGGGCCTCGCTCAGCGACGAAAACCGCACTCACATTGTCGCCTTTCGCTCCGCGAAAGTGCGCCTGCCCATCGCACTTTTGCGGAGCAAAAGGCGACAAAGTTTGCGGAGCAAAAGGCGACTTAAACGAAACCGCCATCAACCCTTGTTTGGTTTCCACTCTTCTAAGAACGCAAGTACCCTGTCTAGGTCGTATCCATTTCCCTCTTCCAGGGGTGAGGTGTCTTGCGAGTGAAGAAGTTTGCCATCCGCATCGAGAACGAACAAATGTGGATAGCCTTTTATCTTTGGATACTCTGAAAGAAATGCTTCGTTTGGCTGTTTTTGAGTGTAGGTCACTTTCATGAGAAGGTAGTTTCGATCCAACGACGATCGGACTGGCTCGTTCTTTTCTACGAACGCGGTCAAGAGTTTGCACCAACCGCACCAATCTCCTCCGACCTGCAAGAGAATACGCTTCTTCTCTACCGACGCTCTGGCAATCGTCATTTTCAAATCGTCTTCGACATTTCGATCTTCGCCGTAGTGATCGACCGTGTAGAAGCTGAGTTTTTCTTTGGACTCGGGTACGACATCGACTGGCCGTCCTGGACGTGTTGGCTTTTCTATGTCGTTTGAGTTATTGCAGCCCGCGGACAACAGTCCCAAGCCAAGAACGACACTGAAATAACATAATCTTTGGTGATTTGCTGATCGCATTTTTTGATACTCGGTGGTAATCGTAGTTAAACGTAGTCAAGTCGCTCCGCGACTTGAGTCCTCGATGTTGGAATGGTATCGCTATTTAAGTTTTCAGGAACCATCAATCCGTACCGAAACACAAAAGCGAGGTGGTTTGAGTAGGAGATCGCATTTGGGTCTGATGGTAGGCTGACCGTCCGTCGGCAACGTAGTCAAGTAGCTCCGCGACTCGAGTCCTCGATTGGGGAAGTGTCTGGCTATTCAAGTTTTCAGGAACCATCAATCCGTACCGAAACACAAAAGCGAGGTAGTTTGAGTAGGGGATCGTATTTGGGTCTGATGGTAGGCTGACCGTCCGTCGACGGAGCGACGGACCTACGATAACCCCAATTCCGGGAGCTTGGCGTATACTTGCGTCAGTATACCCTGGCTCGAGGCCCCTAACCAATCTTCGATAAGTGTTGCATACACGCGTCGGAAATCGGTCTGGAACTTCAAATCACCGTCATCAAGTTGGCTCAGGCTAGGTTGATCGCCAAGAATCGTGTTGTCAAACTTCGGTCCGGACAGGAAGGCTGGGGCTGCGGCACCGTGATCTGTTCCTTGGCTG
>JANMLD010000055.1:0-4260 GCA_031372345.1 Pirellula sp. | reverse complement strand
CGAGGAAGCATTCTCTGTCCTATGATGGGAGGTAATTCATTCTCTGGATTCTTCCCTCCCAACTCGCGAGGAACCGACGTTTCCAATGGTTGCCCAGTCGCATCGGATGCAGCAGCTCTTCCCACAACAGATCCAATGTTTTGCACTCAGAATAGGGATATCAGCCCAACGACTGGTGGACAGTGGAACGTATGCGCTCGGAGCCTACATACGGGCGGCGTGAATGCTTCCTTCGCGGACGGTGCGGTTCGATTCTATAGTAGCAGCATCGACCGAGCGGTTTGGTCGGCACTATGCACCATCGGTGGCAGCGAAGTTGCGAACACGGACCAGTAATCCAATCATCTCCCGCTTGTCTGTCATTTCGTTGTCTTCCACAGCAAGTGGCATTTTAAGGTGAGTGGCGATGTGAAAATGAACGATCACAACCCGAAACGTAAGTGAGGGACTCGCGAAATTGTCCCTCGCTTACACTTCGGGTTGGGAAACTCCAATCTGCCGCTCACCTAAGAACGAGATTCCTTTCGAAGGTTTAGGATGAAAAACACGTATCTCAAAGTGTCGTTGTCCGCTTCGTATTTGTTTCTGCATCTACTAGCGTTGAACGGATGTTCGGTTAGCAACAAGTTGCCGGACATGGGTGGCGAAGAGGGTTCTAAAGTCGCACTGGTGATCGAAGATCTCAACGAGGTCAAACACAACGCAATGAGATTACCAGAGCTATTTGTTTCCAAGGACGGAATTCCTGATGCAAAGAAATTGAACCAATTCGTCTTTTATGTCAAAGGAAAGCCCTCCGTTTCGGGTTCGACTGCAACGTGTTCCGTTTTGATCGAAAAGAACGACGGAACATCCGCCGGGGAAAAGGAATGGTCCTTCGAAAGTGTATCCGAGAAATGGAAGATTAAGTCAGCCCCCATTCCATAGCATTCTTGTTTCGACAAAGTTTTCTAAGACCAAATGTTCCAACAGTCCAGAAAGTGATTTCATGAATTCGAAAAGACTAAAGTTGATCAATCGAACAAGTTTCCTTTGCTGCATCACTGCCGTCAACTCGCTATACGCTCACGACGATGACAAGTCGCATACTCACGCGGTTCGAGCCGTTAAGCCAGCCGAAATGTATCAACCGACACCGATACCCGACCGTATTATTCTGACTTGGGCCGGTGACCCCAAGACTACCCAAGCAGTGACCTGGCGGACGTCCACTGAAGTGACAGACGGATACGCCGAATTGGCGATTGCCGGAGGTGGACCAGACTTCGCTGTGCTTTCCGAAGAGTACCACGCCACATTCACTGCTCTGAAGACGGACATCAACACGGCGCATTTTCACAGCGTTCAATTCAAGGGGCTCAAACCGGGTACGAAGTATGCGTTTCGAGTCGGTGACAAAACCAATTGGAGCGAATGGTTCCATTTCTCGACAGAAAAGGATGCCGCCGAGCCTTTTTCTTTCATCTATTTTGGTGATGCACAAAACGACCTTCGCTCCATGTGGTCACGTGTGATTCGCGAAGCTCATTCCGACGCTCCCAAAGCAAAATTCATTATCCACGCTGGCGACTTGGTCAATCGAGCGCAATCCGACGCCGAGTGGGGTGAGTGGTTCGGTGCCGGTGCCTGGCTCAATGCGATTATCCCCAGCGTGCCGAGCGTTGGCAATCACGAGATGCACAAAGGAGAGGATGGCATAAACCGGTTGTCACACCACTGGCGTCCTCAATTTACATTGCCTCAGGATTGCCCAGCTGGCCTCGAGGAAACGTGCTATACCTTGCAATACCAAGACACCTTGATCGTTTCAATGAACAGCAATGAAAAGCTTGAGCAACAGGTAGAATGGCTGGACGTTGTATTGAGCAAAAATAAACAACGCTGGGTCATCTGCAATTTCCATCACCCGATTTTTTCAACTGCCAAAGACCGCGACAACGCAAAGCTTCGCAACCTTTGGAAGCCTATCTTGGACAAGTACCGTGTGGATCTCGTACTTCAAGGGCACGACCATTCGTATGGCCGCACAGGACTTGAAACACCGGTCGCAACTCCGGAAACCATCGGCAACGTTGCGACGGGCGTACAGCAAGTGGATATGTTCACTGGCACCGTCTACGTTGTCTCCGTTAGTGGTCCGAAGATGTACAACCTGTCGCCTAGTCCGTTCATGCAGCGAGTTGCCGAAGATACGCAACTCTATCAAATCATTCGCATCGACGGAGACAAACTGCTCTACGAGTCACGGACCGCTATTGGAAGCTTGTACGATGGCTTTACACTCGAAAAACAAACCGGCAAGTCAAATCGCATGACAGAAATAGCCCCTGAAGTACCTGAACGCCGAAGGTCAAAACAGGAGGCCAAGACAGGAGCGGTTGCGACGCCTGCGACGGCGGGAAGGGAATAGCTGGACGCTACGAACCAGTGCGAAGCAATGGCTTTTGGCCATAGGTCGATGGCACGGAAGAAATCGGTTCCTCCAAACGAACGTCCGGCCGTCGCCGACCGACAATTCTGTTGTAGCCGAGATGGCATCGCCTGGGCAATAGCGATCGCGCCGCTTGGTTTTACGAATCGAGCAAGATAGTTTAAGTAGTGATCGTCCGTTCCGAAGTAAAAGTAGGAATCGACGGACACAATTGCATCGAAGAAGTCCGCGGCAAAAGGAAGTAACCTCGCATCCGCATGGATCGGATAAACCCGTGATTCCAGCCCGGCATCGCGGATACGATACAAGTTATCCGACAAGCTACACCACAAATCGGTCGCAAATACCGTGACACCATACTCACGTGCAAGGAATATTGAGGACGAGGCACAGCCACAACCAAGGTCCAAGACCTTCATTCCTGCTTTCAATTCCAGTTTGGAGGCTAGCCATTCAGTGAGCCACAAAGAGTTTGCACCACCGCTTGCATTGGCGATGATCCATTCCGGATGATACGCATTGGAGCGAGGAAACTGGTCTACAATTCGGGTTGGGATACTTCAATCTGTCTCACGCCTTAAACACATTTTAGCCGAATTGCTTACCCAGCGCATCCGCGATGACTTTGCATTTATTCATCATGGCCTCAAACTGATTGAAGTCCAAGGATTGGTAGCCATCGCTCAATGCCTTTTCAGGATTCGGGTGCATTTCCACAATCAAGCCGTCGGCGCCGGCAGCGATACTGGCTGCAGCCATATCGGTAACGAGATAGGAATGACCCGTTCCGTGGCTTGGGTCGACGATCACGGGCAAGTGCGTCTTGCGATGCAAATAAGGGACGGTCGCTAACGGCAATGTAAATCGCGTATGTGTTTCAAAGGTTCGAATTCCTCGTTCGCAGAGCATCACGTCTGGATTGCCCTCGTTGAGAATGTACTCGGCCGCGAGCAACCATTCTTCGATGGTTGCGCTAGGGCCTCGTTTGAGCAAAACGGCTCGACCTGATCGACCGACGGCTTCCAGTAGCCGATAGTTTTGCATGTTGCGAGCTCCTATTTGAAGGATATCCGCATACTTCGCAACCAACTCCACATCTTCGGGGCTCATGACCTCGGTCACGACAGCCAAGCCTGTTTCTTGTCGCGCCAAGGCCAAGAGTTTAAGGCCGTCCTCTTTCATCCCCTGAAATGCGTAAGGACTTGTCCTAGGTTTGTAGGCACCACCGCGTAGGGCCGTTCCGCCCGCATCCCGGACGGCACGCGCACACGAAACGATTTGATCCTCGCTTTCCACGGAGCAAGGGCCAGCCATCATGCCTACGGCTCCATTGCCGGCGCGGAAGTTCAGCACCTTGATCTGTGAGAGATCTGGGCGAACTTCACGTGAGGCCATCTTGTAGGGAGCCAAGATCGGCAGGACTTCCGCTACCCCTGGATAGCTCTCAAACGACTCGATCTTGATTTTACGATCATCCCCCACGGCGGCGATCACGGTCCTTTCGGTGCCGCGAATGATATGCGACTTAAGGCCCAACTCGCTGATGCGGTTCGCAATATGCTCAATCTGTTGGTCCGACGAAGACTTTTCCATTACGACGATCATTTTCGGATAACTCCGGGGAAAGGAGAACGATTGGGTCGTTCTAGGCAAAAAAAAACCTCAAGGTGGTAGGCCTTGAGGTTGGAAGTTGTTTGATTCGATTCGCTTAGCGAACGGCAAAACTCCATCGGCCCGATTGGGACTCGGTAAAGTAATAAAACGAAAAGCTTTGCCAGTGGTTTCTCATGGCTGACATTATGGTTCCCCTTTCGAGAAAACGCAAGGGA
>JANMLD010000045.1:0-31405 GCA_031372345.1 Pirellula sp. | reverse complement strand
TATTACATTGCTAAAAAATTTATTGGGCTCTTTCGCCCCCCCCAACGTGCCAACCCAACCCCCATTCGGGCGGCGCCAACGCCGACAATGCTACTCCGACTTCTTTTCTTCCTCAGGGCTAGGCGGTTTTTCGGGCAGTCTCCCGGCCTCCTTCAGAGCCCGCTGAAGCACCATTTCAATCTGGCTGTTCATGCTGCGAAACTCATCTTCGGACCAACGACGAAGAGCATCCATTGTCGTTGGATTCAGTCGCAATAAAAAAGAGTCTCGCTTGGCCATAATAGATCCACCTTACACCGAAAGCTCAGAATGGGGCTGGACTAGGAGTAAAGGGAACCCGTATTGATGACGGGTTGAGCGTGGCGATCACTGCATAAGACAACAAGTAGGTTCGAGACCATGGCTGCTCGGCGTTCATCGTCCAACTCGACGATCTTGTCTTTGCTAAGTCGGTCGAGAGCCATTTGGACCATTCCAACCGCGCCGTCAACTATTTTTGTTCTGGCAGCTACTACGGCATGAGCTTGTTGCCGCTGCAACATGGCGGCAGCGATTTCTGGCGCGTAGGCCAAGTGGCTGATGCGGGCTTCGATAACCTTGACGCCAGCTTTGTCGAGCCTTGACTGAATGTCGTGACAAAGTTGATCGCTGATTTCTTGAATCGACCCTCGCAAAGATGTCTCGTGATCCTCGCTATCGTAGGGATGCCGAGATGCTAGATTTCGCAGAGCTGCTTCACTCTGGACCGACACATAGTCCTCGTAGTCATCGACTTCAAACATCGCCTCCGCCGTGTTGACTACCTTCCAAACAACCACCGCTGAAATCTCGATCGGATTGCCGTCGCGATCATTCACCTTCGATGGCCGCCCATGCGTCCGAGACTTATGTTGCACGATTTGGCCAGCGTCATTCTTCTTTTCGTTGACCGATGTCGAGCCGGTCTCGAAATTGCGAATCCGAAGTGAAATTCGCTTCTTGTTGAAAAACGGATTGACCCAAAAAAAACCGGACGTCGAAACCGTTCCTATGTACTTACCGAACAAAAGCAAAACGCGTGCGTCGTTGGGTTGCACAGCCATGCATCCGAACAAGCCCACAAAGCAGGCTAATCCCAAAGGCAGTACGCAGATCAACAGCGCTACGATCTTAAAGCTGACGGCCGCGATAAAACCGACAATGCACAACGACAAACCTACTAGCAAGAGAGCCAACATTCCCCAACCAGCCTGCGGAATCAATGCCTTCTCTTCACAGTTATCGGCCATGCGAAATCTCCCGAATTTAAGCGAGCTAGAACCATATATCGAAGTGATATCACTATGATATGCCCTCGTGGCTTTTTGTCAAGCGGATTCAACGCGTTTTCGTTCGGAGCGACTCAATGGCTTGGTCAACGGCTTCCCAATTGTTTGGAAATGTGGCGTTTTGGTCGAAAAGTTGGCACTAGTTGCAATCGTGGTAGGGAATCGCTCGTTTACCGAGTTAAGATTGGAGCATACCCCGTTATCGAGCGGCGTTTTTGACGCTTGAAATCACGCGGTGCCGGTAACTCCGACTGAAGCAACCTTGACGATTTGCTATGAAAACTCCGATCCGGATTCTCGCGAGGCATCTGCCAATGATCCTCGCTCTTGCGTTGGTTCAACCTGCGTTGGCACGCTCACAAGATCCTTTTTTGGCTGACGATCTTGGTGTTGGCGATCTAGATAATGCAGCCAACGCCAAAGGGGAAATCGGCGGCGGTGAAGGAGTAGGGAAGCGTTTTGATCCGAATGAAAGAAGCGCGGTGGTACTATCCCTTCGATCGAATCCTCCGCGGACAGCGCCCGAACTAGCGAGAGCTATTCAGTTATTGGCGAGAATTCGTCGTTGGGATGAAGTGGGAAATTGGCTCGACGAGGCTGTCAAGTTGGGGCTGAACGAAACCAATGCCACGCAAATGGTGCAAGCCGCAGGAACACAAACGTTTCTGCAGCTAACTGGTCCTGAAGCAAGGTTATCGGATTTGCGCAAAGTGAACGCAAAGAAGATTCTCGACTTAGCGTCGGCAGCCGCCAACAACCCCAAGAAACTGATCGAAAGTGTTGCATCGCTTCGAAGCAATAACAAAAAAGACCGCATCCAGGCCCACCGATATCTTGAATCAGCAGGAAACCGAGGCGTTTCCGCTTTGATCAACCATATGCTTGCCGAGGGTTCCGCTGCTCCAACCTCAACCATGTGCGAAGCGTTCGTGTTGATGGGCAAGCCTGCCTTATCCGCGTGGCAAGCCGCCATGACTTCACCTCATGCGGACGCAAGAGGAAACCTAGCTTTGCTTGCAGCAAGGTCAGGCGAACCGTCCCTAACCACGGAATTATGCGTAGCCGCAATCGATCAACAGATAGATCAAAGCGTCCGAGAGGAACTTGCCAAGGTCGCTGCCGATCGAAACAAATCCATTCCAGCAAGCCCTGCTATTTATCGCCATGCAATGGACCAGATGCAGAAGTCGTTGACCGCATTCCAAAAGATCCGATGGATGGATGAGCCCGATGCGTACATGACCTGGCAACTTTCGAACGATGGTCGATCGGTGCTAGAAAGACCAGCCCGCCTAGCGGACTTGGATTGGGTAAGAACCGCACAACTTGCAAACGCTGCCACTCGATGTGGGGAATTTGCCGATAGCAGTTCAGGCTTGGCTGTTGCCATCCTATCCGAAAACGCTTGTCGCTCCGTACCGGACGCAGCAAGTACTTTGACCTTGGAGAACGTCGCACCCCGCATTCCCGCAACTCTTCTCGACAGCTATGAATTTGGGTGTCTTGTTTGGGACGGAGCCGAGAGTAGCAATCTTGCCTCAGGGCAACTAATGGCCGTGCGAAACCTCGCGCGCTGGGCAAATCCAAAGACCATCCCGAACGCGGTTCGAGAACGGCTTGCACATGCATGCGGGTCCGGCTTTACCTCGGTTCGTTATGCAGCCGCCCAAGCGATGCTCGGAACGATGTACACTCAAGCGGACGACGGAACGATTCAGCTTTCGGATGTTCATTTCGATGGTAGGAATCGACTTGAGCGAGTTCTTTCTGAAATGAGGATGTTGGAGGCGAGCCCGTTGGCCTTGGTCGTAGGAGGAGCCGCGGACCTCAGAACGCATGTTCGTACTTTCCTAGAATCGTTTGGCTACCGTGTTTTAGAAGCGGCCTCAGCCACGCAGACCATGAGCGTCTTAAGGGAAGGGCAACCGGTTGAGGCGGTGATTGTAGTTTCGCATGTGCTGGAGATGAACCTCGGGGATTTGACACAGCGGGTACGAGCCAATCCGGCCACCGCAGTTTGCCCAATTGCGATCCTTGCTGCATCCTTAAGCAGAGGCGAGCACGAGATTGCAGGTCAGGACACCCGAGTGGTGATGGGTAGTGTTCCGCCCGAACAGGCCGATTTCGCCGATATTCTGCGCCGGATGAGCATTGTGACCCAATCCCCGTTGATGGATTCCACCAACCGAAATGCTTGGCGAGAGGTATCTTCTGCCTATTGGGTGGACAGGCAAAGCAAGTTTGTGTCCACGCAGCCAAAGTCCGTTCGATCCACGGTTGTCGACACCCCAGTAGGCCAACTGCAATGGATCCAGATAGCCATCGATAACTCTCGATCGTTGCCCCAACGCGAGCAGGCTAGCCAAAATTTTGTGCAATCCGTTAAGCAATTTGGCGTTATGATCTCTTCCGAGACTGTCAAGGCTCAGTACGATGAGTATAACAAGCGAGGCCCAGACGAGCTTGACCTCCGAATTGTCCTTGGACGCATACTGGATGCGATCGAGGCGGCAAAGGGAGATCGGCCCTGGGCCGAAGTCGCACCCTAACGAGGGTCGAGCGTTTAGACGCCGACTCAGGATTTTTGGCGTCAACCACGAGTTAGTCACACATGGCCAGTTTCGGGCTGGAAAACGAAGGAAACTATCGGCACAACAGCAGCATTCAGCTGCCAGGCGTGATCGGTTCTTGCCCTGCCATGCAGGACGTTTTTCGCATTACACGACGGGTCGCGATGAGCAATGCGTCTGTTTTGCTATTGGGCGAGACAGGGACCGGCAAAGAGGTCATCGCCAACGCCATTCATCACCTTAGCAATCGCAACGGCGGTCCGTTCGTCAAAGTCAATTGCGGTGCTCTTAGCGAAAGCCTTCTGGAAAGTGAGCTCTTCGGTCACGTTCGGGGTGCTTTTACTGGTGCGGTCGGCAATCGCGCTGGCCGCTTCGAAACAGCTCACACCGGGACGATTTTTCTGGATGAAATCAATAGCACCTCCATGCACCTGCAGGTCAAACTCTTGCGAGTCCTGCAACAAAGGGAATTTGAAAGGGTTGGCGATACGGAAACCATTACGGTCGACACACGTGTCATCGCGGCTAGCAATCGGGACTTAGCCGACGAGATCCGCCAAGAAAAATTCCGCGAGGATCTCTATTGGCGGCTCAACGTGGTCCCTATCGAACTACCTCCACTTCGAAAGCGCCGCGACGATATTCCCGCGTTGATCGCACATTTCTTGCACCAGTACAGCGCGAGCAACGATCGGTATGTTGTCCATATCCAACGTGAAGCCATGCAGGCGTTGCAAGACTATCATTGGCCGGGCAATGTTCGCGAACTCCAAAACTACATCGAACGATCAGTCGTGATGGCGGACTCGGACGAGTTAACAGTCCAGCTTTTGCCCGGTTGCGTCACTGGATCGACACCAACCACCCATTCCACAGCAATCCGCCCACTGGATTTCGATTCGTTGGTCAAAGACGTCGTCCAAGAAGGGATTCGCCATTGCAATCCCGAACAAACGGATTTGCACAGCAAGGTTGTAGACCGGGTTGAAAAGGAGTTGATCGCACAAGTGCTCACCGCTTGCAACTATGTGCAAACCAAAGCTGCGACGCGGTTGGGAATCAATCGAAACACGCTGCACAAAAAGATGAAAGACTATAACCTAGAGGGGCACGACTCGAGCGAATAAGGCTCAGAGACGCGTACTCTCCCCACAAGGATCATTATGCCACATCGCTTCAGTTCCATTCCCGACGCAGTCGCTGCGATCGCTCGCGGTCAGGTTGTGATCGTCCTCGATGACGAAGATCGCGAAAACGAAGGGGACTTCGTGTGCGCCGCTCAAAGCGTCACGACCGAAACCATCAATTTCATGCTTCAGGGGCATGGCCAGTTGTGCGCACCAGTCTTGCCGTCCGTTTGCAGCCGACTGGAATTGCGTCCGCTCGTCGAATTGAACACATCCCCCCTCAGCACCGCCTTCATGACCCCGGTCGATCACGCTGGTTGCAAAACAGGCATCACCGCGGGTGAGCGAGCCGAAACCATTCGACGGCTTGCCAACGAATCGAGCAAGCCCACGGACTTTGTCAAACCTGGCCATGTCTACCCACTCGTGGCCAAAGAGGGTGGCGTCTTGCGACGTGCTGGACACACCGAAGCGGCCGTCGATCTAGCTCGTATGGCCGGTTTGAATCCGTCGGGGGTGCTTTGCGAAATCCTGAACAGTGAAGGGGACCGAGCTACCCGCGACGAGTTATTGGAGATGGCAGCCAAACACCGCTTGGAAATTATCACAGTCGAACAGCTCATCTCACACCGCCGCGTCAATGAAAAGCTTGTGACACGAGCCGCGCAAGCCAAGTTGCCCACCAAGTATGGTGACTTCGACATCATGATTTACGGAGTCCAGTTTGAAACTCAGGAGCCGATGGCTTTGGTGATGGGTAACATACACGACGAATCCGATCCTGCACCGCTGGTCCGAATGCACAGCAGTTGTTTCACTGGCGACTTGATTTCATCGTTGCGATGCGACTGCGGCGATCAATTGCACCAAGCGTTGGAGGCGATCGCCCGCGAGGGACGTGGCGTCCTGGTTTACCTACCACAAGAAGGAAGAGGTATCGGTCTAGCCCAAAAAATCCGGGCCTATGCGTTGCAGGAGCAAGGCCTCGATACGGTTGAAGCGAACCATGCACTTGGGTTCAAAGCCGACATGCGAGACTATGGCGTCGGGATCCAAATTTTAAAGGACCTAGGCCTACGTCGCATTCGGCTGTTGACGAACAATCCCAAGAAGACAGAAGCCTTCAACCTGCGAGGCTTTGACCTGACGGTCACCGATCAAGTGCCGATCATTTCAAAGGTTAATGAGTACAACGCGGGCTACCTCGCAACCAAACGGGATAAAATGGGGCACAACCTGCCGTAATCCAATTTGGAGTGCACCGATTTGGAGTGCTCCGATTCATCGGAGCTTTTAGATCGCCCTGCGCACAGAACCGCTACACTCCGGCTATCGGATCGCACTCGACCGCTGTGTGTTCTAAAAGCTGGGATGAATCCCAGCACTCCAAATTAGAAGTCGAGACGATCCCGAATGAGACCAATGGAGTTCGCACAGGTGTGCCCGCCGACCACGAGCCAGGACTCACCACGCCCCGCTAGCGAATCGATGTCATGCGAACCCTCGGGTGAATGGCAACGGTTTCGTCTCCTGAAATCAACTGGCAGCGACCTTCTTGAATCATGACCTGCAACCGCATCGTTCGCTGAAGAAAGCGAGTTGCGGCGTCCACTTCGCCAACGTCCAAGTCGACTACCGTCAAATTCTTCGAACGGGCCAGCGAGCTTTCGATCTTGTTCCACCACACATCAGCAGAATTGCCGCTGTAGGTGACGAGGATCACTTGTTGAGCACGTCCACAAGCTCTTCGAATGGCGGATTCATCAGGTTGCCCAAGTTCGATCCAGCTCTCGATGTTACCTGTATAATCACGTAGCCAGAGATCGGGATCCTCCTCGTTGCTCAATCCTCGACCAAATTCCAGCCGTTCGTGTGCGAACAAAGCAAACGCGATGACACGAGCGATCAATCGTCGATCGTTTTCGGAAGGATGTTGAGCCAACGTCAAACTATGTGTCGCGTAGTAGCTTCGGTCGATATCGCTGATTTCAAGTTCAGCCTTGTACACTGTTGCTTTGGTGGCCATTAAAAAATTATTGAGTGAGGAATTGAAATTGTGTGCGGCCTGGACATCGTAGCTGAATTCGCGAGAAAAACCAAACCGCGAAGCGGTTTAACAACAAAGCCCGTGTCGCCGCGAAGGCGTCGATGATGTGCCTATCACCGCGAAGCGGTTTACCGATAGAGCTCATGTCGCTGCGAGGGCGGCAATGATGTGCCGATCACCGCGAAGCGGTTTAACAACAAAGCCCAGGGTCGCCGCGAAGGCGGCGCACCCTGGGTCAACCGCCAACGCATGCGCGGGACCCCAACGGGGTCCGACAATAGCGGCCCTCCACCTGTTCAACCCCGGTGGGGTTGGAGGGTCGTTCATTGCGGACCCAGGGTGCGCCGCGTGCGCGGCGACCCTGAATTTTGTTGTCTTACGCCTTCGGCGTAGTGCAGCATCCTTATCCGATGACTAGTCTCTTTTTAAGCTCAACCAATGACAATGTGTTCAGAACATTTCCCGGAACGACTCCCGCCCTTCTGGCTTGCGTGATCCCGAACTTCATGAGGTCCAAGTTGGAAATGCTGTGCGCGTCGGTATTGATCACGATAGTCACGCCCGCCGCGATGGCTGCAGCCGAGTTGATGTCGTTCAAGTCCAATCGCGATGGGTTCGCGTTGAGCTCAAGGTACTTGCCATGTGTCTTGGCAGATTCGATCACCGCCGACAAATCTACGTCGTAAGGTTCCCGTCGCGAGATAAGCCTGCCTGTCGGGTGAGAGATGGCGTCAACATGCGGGTTCTCAATGGCTCCCAAGATTCGCTGTGTGATTTGTTCACGCGGCTGGCGCTGACCGTAGTGAATACTGGCTGTCACCCAATCCGCCTGGGCCAAACACTCGTCCGCAAGATCCATCCGCCCATCTTCCAATATGTCGCACTCGACCCCCTTGAGAATTAAGAACTTCCCATCGGACTTTTTGTTGATCGCATCGATCTCTTCCCACTGCTGCAGTAACCTCGTTTCGTCTAACCCGCGAGCCATACTGACCCGTTTGGAGTGGTCGGTGATGGCGATGTACTCAAGCCCTCGTGCCTTCGCGGCCGCGGCCATCTCTTCAATGGTATTCTCACCATCCGTTGCCAACGTGTGCATGTGCAAATCACCGCGAATGTCCGACAGTTGGATCAATGACTTAAAACGCTTCTGAATGGCGGCTTCGAACTCACCTCGATCCTCTCGCATCTCAGGCGGCACCCACGGCATCCCAACCAACGAATAAATCGTTTCTTCGTCTGCCCCGGCCAGCACTTTCGTTTCGTCGTTGGCATCAAAGACACCATACTCGTTGATCTTCATCCCTTTGGCTTTGGCCAAGCCTCGAAGGCGAACGTTATGTTCCTTGCTCCCCGTAAAATACTGGAGGGCCGCACCCCAAGACTTCTCTGCAACCACTCGAAGGTCCACTTGAAAGGAATCGGTCACCCGAACACTCATCTTGGTGTCCCCGCGCGCGATCGTCTCCTGAATCGACGGAAAAACTGCGAAATGGTCCATGACGGCTGAGTTGTCGTCGCTGATGACGAGCACGTCGAGATCGCCAATCGTTTCTTTGCCTCGACGATAGCTGCCGGCGAAGTTCATTCGCTGCACCTCGGTGCACTTCTTCATATGCTCTTGCAATCGCTCCACCAGGTAATCGGCTTGATCGATCATCAACCTCTGGGACGCTTTTTCCGCGATTTGCATGTTTTGCAGGATCGACTGCTGCGTCTTGACGCCGAACCCTTTCAACGACGCGACCAGTCCCGCCTCGCAGGCCGCACGCAAGCTTGCCAAGTCAAAGATCTGTAACTCCTGGAACATTTTCATGGCCTTCTTGGCACCCACACCTGGGACTTGCATGATATCGCGAAGGGTTGGTGGAACTTCTTTCCGCAACTTGTCGAGTTGTGGCAGGTGCCCGGTCTTGACTAGAACGGCGGATTTTTCCGCAAGCGTGGATCCGATGCCATCAATGGTGGTCAAGTCGGTCCCGGCATGAATCAAGTCCGCCACCGGTTCACTCAGGTCCCGAATGGCTTTAGCACCGTTGCGATAGGCTCGAATGCGAAATGCGTTCTCGCCAGACAACTCCAATAGATCGGCCATTTCTTCAAACGCTGCTGCGATTTCGATGTTGGTAAACAAGCGTGACTCTCTTAGGCGAGCGACTATGTGAAAACTACCAATCATAACCCGAAATGTAAGTGAGGGACTTGTTGAATCGTCCCTCGCTCACGCTTCGGGTTGGGATAATGCCATCTGCCGATCGCCTTATTTCGGCAACCATTGGACTGCGTCGACGATGACAAAACCATTCGCTTCCGAATTCGAAACGACAACGGCGGCAGGTTGGACATCGCTAAAATCGTAAACTCCCAACGACACAAACATAGAATCGATATCGGGTTTCTTCTTTTGATCGATCCACTCGATCTGCGAACCCTTGGCGTGAACGACTTCCACTCGAACTTTGGAGCTTCTATTGTTGTTCGGTGGATAGGACAATCGCACTTCGTACTTGCCTGCTTTTGGGATTTTGGCTTCAAACCGAGCGACGCTCTTCCCATTGCGTTGATCTCCATCATGACGGTATCCGCTTCCGATGTATCCGCCGTTTGCGTTGCTGACAACCCAATTGCCTTGCCGGATCGCCTGATCGTCATCTACGACCACGCCCGGCAATTTGTCTGGCATAAGACTCGGTTGCTTTTCGGTAATCGGTTCGTTGCTCGATTTGTGTTGCAGAACCTGCCCGGCTTGAAGGAGTTTTTCGCGTAACTTTTCATAAGGGACATCCTGAACCGCCAAACCGTCGTCGATGGCAATCGCGGCTGCAATAGCTGCGGATTGCCCAAGAATCATAAAGACCGGCTCCATTCGAATACTGCCGTACGCGATGTGCGAACTGCTCACACAGATGGTCGCATACAAATTGTCCGCCTGCCCTTTCTTTGGCACCAAAGAACCATAGGCGATCGGATAAGGCCGGATCGGGACTCCAATGTCCCCTTCGTTTTGAACATAGCCCTCTGGGGTTACATAGCGTTGCACGTTGTGCGAGTCGATCGTGTAGCTCCCCATTCCCACGGAATCGGGCGTCGGGCGCCGCTTCATCAATTCGTTCTCTGTCATGATGAAATGGCCGATCATTCGTCGCGCTTCGCGGACGTAGATCTGATGCGGCCAATGGCCGTTATCTAGGAACTCATCCTTGGGCAGCCCCCAGCGGTTCATCTCATCGCGCACCGACTTGGGTACTCTCGGATCGTTTGCCACAAAGTAGAGCCAGCCCTGTTGATAGTTGCGATGCTCTTTCAAGATTTCGCGGCGGCGTTCGTAGCTCGCTTCCGGGTAGTCGTAGTTCATACCGATGTTGTCGGTGCTCATCGGACCATGATTGTTGGTATCGGTCTTGCGATTAGGGGCGTCATCAAACTTATCAAACGTTTGATCCCAGCCAGCTTCATAGATTCGAACCAGCAACTCATACTCATTGGGATCGTATCGCTCTGGTTTTGGAAAAGGGATGCGATTGTCGGGGTGATCGGTCGCACAGAAACGATAACAGTAAGCCTGGACTTTTTTGTCACCTGCGCCGTAGTCGCCGGGTGGTTCCGAGCTGATCTTGGGCAGCAAGCCACTTTTTGGATCATCGGGAATTCGATAGGGACTGACCTTTTTCTTGAGTCCGCCAAAGTGATGTTGGTGATGGAGAACGCCGACTTGCACCCCGTTCCATTGTTCGCCGTAGACGGTATTGGCTTCGCGACCCACGTGATAGTCGACGCCAGCGGCGGCTAGCAAATCCCCTTCGTACGTTGCATCCATGAAGATCTTGCCCGCGTAGCTGTCTCCCGAAAGCATGGTGATGGTCGCAATACGAGAGTCGGTCTTCTTCACTCGGTTTCGGTCCAACCACCGGTCACGAACGACGGGAATGTCAAACTCCCGGACATAGTCTTCGAAGACTTTTTCGGCGATATGGGGTTCAAAAACCCACATCGTTTTGAACTCGCCGTCGTCGGCCACCGTCCCTTGGCCTTTGCCTTTGTACTCGCTTCGCTTCTGCCACCGCCACGTTTCCGGTTTCTGGTATTCCTTCCACACGCGGTGGTAGAAATTGCGTGCCAGACCACCGATAACGGCTTTATTGCCCGTATCGGTCATGCCCAACCCACTGCTCGTGAGCCCTCCAAGGTGCTTATCGGGACAGACGATGAGGACCGACTTACCAAGCTGTTTGGCCTGAACAGCTGCGATCACACCGGCCGATGTTCCGCCATAGATAACCACGTCGTAAACAGGTTCCGCCGCGACAACCACTGAAGAACTCGACATCAAGAAAGCCACTAGACGGAGAAATCGTTGAATGGCCATAAATGGATTTCGATCAGTTTGCGGAAAGGAGCGGCGGATTCGTGAGGACTCTTTTATAGTGCAAGGCTAGTTTACGCTCAAGTTGGCAACGCCTAGGCTCCAATCGCAATGAACTTACCGGGCAGGTATTTTTCTCGGAAACCCGATCCAACCATCATCTTGATCGCGCCGGGCACAACTTCAAAATCGATCGGCTCTTGATCGATCACTTCGCCATCGAGAGTGAATCGCATGCCAGGAGTCGAATGCAGTTGCAGTTTCTTAACTTGGCGAAATACGACCTGATCGCATTCGAGCAAGCTTGACAGGAAGGTCTTGGCGGTGATCTCGATCATGTCCAACACATCCCCATCCTTGACAATAACGACATCCAATAATCCATCGACGGGGGAGGCAAGTGGGGCGACCGGAATGCGACCCGCATTGGTGCGGCCATTTGCGACCAAGACGCCCCAAGAATCGAGTTCAATCAATTCACCGTCCATATTCGCTTTGACTCGAAACGTCTTCATGTCTCCAAGCACGCCGATCGCGCCGCGAACGTAACAGAGAGAACCCCATGTAGCTTTGATCTCCTCGGTTAACGATTCGCTGACTTGAACACTGTTCCCACCCGCAGCGACATTCGCGTAAAAGCGTTCGAATGGACCAGCACTGATTCGGACCATGTCCATTGGGACGTAATCCCCGCCACTTATGGAAGCGACCACACTTGGTATATCATCGGGAATGAGAAGCGATCCAGCGAAGTCATTGGCTGTCCCTAACGGAACGATTGCAAGGCGCGGTCGTGCATCAGGAGCAAGGGCCATGATCGCGTTGACAACTGCGTTGACGGTCCCATCGCCACCCGCCGCAACAACTGTCGAACAAAGATCCGTTTCGACCGCCCTGCGGACACTCTCAGCCAAGTCGATTTCACGGGTCAATCGCAGGACTTGCGAGGACTCCTCAATCTGTTCGATTAGCCCACCAAAAACGCCGGACTTGCCCGAACCACCATTCCAAATCACCAGTCGATTCATTTATACTTCCTTCCAGAGTGGCAATGCTTGGCCTTAGATTCAATTCCAGCAAACCGTGGGCCAATTTGCAAAAAGCGTCATATTGATTCAAATTCGTATGCGAGCAAAGGTTCGGCCGACCTCGATTGAGCGTTTTCCGAACAACCTGCTGTTCCACTCGATGTGTATCGGGTGGGTGAGGCAACGCTGGCAAACAACTTCAATTGGACTTCAACCAACCAATTCATCAGAATCATTTGTGCTTTTCGCGAGATTGGCGGGCTTCACCACAGCACTGCTGGAATTGTGCTGCTGGATTGCCCGCGAAAAACACGAATCGGCACGAATCAAATCGCAAATATGCATTACTCACGAGCTGTAGCCACCAGCAAGCACGTCAGCAAACACTTTCGCGTCGACATTGCCGCCACACAAGGTGACACCCACCACTTTCCCTTCGAGCAACGATCTCTCCTTCATCGCAGCCGCAAACGCGGCGGCGCCGGCGCCTTCAGCTACATTGTGCGTGTCTGCGTACAAATGACGCATCGCATCCGCGACCTCGTCATCGGTGACTTGAACAACGCGGTCCAAATGCGGTATCAGCATATCGAGAGACTCTTGGTCGGCGATGCGGCACGCCATACCATCGGCTAATTTTGTAGTGACCGGTGAGGCGATGACTCTGCCAGCGGAAATCGAATCCGCATACGAAGTCGCGTGCGCACTCACCACCCCCACAATTTTGACCGGATGATTCATGGCCAATTTGGCGGTGATGGCCGCCGAAGCACCCGAGCCCATACCGATCGGTACATAGGCTACGTCCAATTGCGGTACGGCTTTCAGAAACTCCCACCAGTAGGTAGCGACACCACGCACCAAGTCGGTGTGGAAGCTTGGCACCATGTGAGCGCCGTGCGATTGGGCAAGTTGGATGGCGAACTCACGTGCGTCTTGAAAGTCCGTTCCATGCTCAATGAGTGTAACCCCAAGAGCACGCATGGCTGCGTTTTTTTCGATGGAATTGCCAAAGGGTACGATGATCGTGCATGCCACACCGTGTGCCCTCGCGGCCCAGCCGATGCTTTGACCGTGGTTGCCGCGTGTGGCGCTGACAACTTCGGTCGGCAAATCGCCCCGTGCTTTCATCGCGTCAAAGTAGGTGAGGCCGCCCCGTATTTTGAAAGCCCCAACCGGCGTATGGTTCTCGTGCTTAATCCAGCAATCGGTGCCAAGCCGCTGACTGGAAAGGGCCCATCGGTATTGCGGCGTAGCTTGAAATTCGCGGTAAACGACCTGCGCCGCGGCTTCGATGTCTTGAAGTTTCCACATTCCGTTTATGCTTTCTCGTGAGGCGACGGGCCTATTCTATTCGGCTGAGCCTTTTCGAACAGCCAGCATGATCTGGCATCTCACCCGTTTCCCTGGTATCTTCCGTTCCAATGTCCCTGTTTGCTCCGTTTTAGGTGAATGTGTTTTATGGCGGTTTTGACTCAACCCATTAAGTGGCATGGCGGTAAATACTATCTGCGGAAGTGGATCATCGACTTGATGCCGCCTCATCTGCATTACGTAGAGCCATTTTTTGGCGGCGGGGGAATTCTGTTGGCTCGCGATCCAGATCGGGATTGGATGTCCCCAGATAAACAGCCAGATAAAAAGAAATTGCCAGCTGCGCTGCAGGGCTGCAGCGAAGTGGCCAACGATCTCCATGGGGAATTGATCAATTTTTGGCGAGTCTTGCAGAATGCTGAGGACTTCGAAGCCTTTCGGCAGAGAATCGAACTCACGCCATTCAGCCAAGTGGAGTTCGAGGATGCGAGAGACAACGCGAATCCCGAAAACTCAAGTACGCCTGAATCCTCAGTCGATCGAGCGGTTCGGTTTTTTATTCTGGCGAGGCAATCAAGGCAGGGCCTGATGAAGGACTTTGCAACTCTTTCGAGAAATCGAACGCGAAGTCGGATCAACGAACAGGTCTCGGCATATTTGAACGTAGTGGAAGGGCTGCCTGACGTGCATCAGCGTCTAAGGAAAGTCGTAATCTTGAATCAGAGTGCCTGTGACGTTATCCGTAAGCAGGATGGAGAGCATACACTGTTTTATTGCGATCCACCTTACCTCCATGAAACCCGCTCCACCACCGGAGAGTATGCGTACGAAATGACAGAAGCTCAGCATCGCGAATTGCTGGACGTATTGGCCAAAGTCGCGGGCAAATTCATGCTTAGCGGCTACCCCAGTGAACTGTATCGCGAATGGGAACAGCGTTACGGCTGGAAACGCCATGAACTTCTCATCGACAACAAAGCGTCATCTCACAAAGTCAAGGAAACCATGACCGAGTGCCTTTGGTGCAACTTCTAAGGCGAGCGGCGATGTAAAAACTACCAATCACAACCCGAAACGTAAGTGAGGGACCCGCGAAATTGTCCCTCGTTTACACTTCGGGTTGGGATACTCCAATCTGCCGCGACCAACATATCACGCAAAATCGCGTTTGGCACGTTCACTGTAAATTAGGACGCACGCCCATATTCCGATCGGGAATATACAACTACCAAAACATGGGATGGCCGTCAAAATCGCTCCCGATTTGGCGGCACTCAGATCGGACTGGTTGAAGAACGCAGAGCCGCCCCGAAATAACACGAACGCGACAGCCAGGGCAATCACAATTCCTATCGCGGTTGCGCCAATCAAGATGGCCAATTTAGTAGTGTCGATGGTTACGTTTTGCGGAAGATTGGCGAGGCTAATTCCAATCGCGACAGGCCTAACAATGCACCCCAATGTAATAAGTCCCGCCCAGATCATCATGAAGACGCCAATTATCTTGTACTGTGTCGCACGACTAGCGCGGCTAGAACCACGACTAACACTCCCGCTGTAGCTGCTGGTGCTAACCGCGTAGGGATCGTTGTATCCCGATGAGCCGCTGTAGGGGACGCTTGTATTTGCAGGTGGTACCGAAGCCCACAACGAATTGTCGCCGAGAGGCAAGTCCTGAAGAGTGGATCGCGGTGAAGCAGTAGGAGTAACGGAACTGGCCCGATTGGGTTGGGGTGTCGCCTTGGGTTGTTGGGAAGCTGTGGCCGCAGGTACAGGGATGGTCGTTTGGCAACTTGGGCAGCGGATGGCTTTGCCCGCCGCTCTTGCTGGGGCTCGGAGACTCTTGCCACAACCCGAGCAGGAAACAAGGATGCTCTCGTTCGTAGTCGCTGGTTGATTCGGAGCCGCCGTGGATGCTTTGGCAGTCGAAGGTTGAACACTCGCGGCTTGAGGCTGCTTGATCGGAATCAAGGATTGGCAATTCGGACAGCGTGCCTGTTTACCAACAGCTGAATCTGGAACCTGAAAACCACGCTGGCATGAATCGCATTGAATTCGAATCGGCATATCATTGGGATGTGAAGAAGTATCGCGACGGCTTGATTTCCTAGGTGATTCTAGTCACGCTAGTTGGCAGCGTAAAGCGCAAGGAAGTAGTGCACATGCCTTTACTTAACGCTTTACGCTGGGGATTGTGACCATCTAAGCACCTAAACATAAGTTTCTTCGTTTAACCGCGTGCCCATCGGGCCGCGAGCACTGTAAAACGCGGGGCGATGCCCACGCGGTTAAACGAAATAACATCCCCCGAGTAAAACTCGGGGGCATTTCACCGCCCGTTGGTGATGGGGCATTCAAGAACCACATTCTCTCGCGGAATTCGCTGAATCCAGTCATTCCGTTGACCGATCTCATCGAGCAATGCCCTGGGAATGACCAATTCGCGGCTATCGCGCAGGCCCAGGCTCTGGGCTAGTAAGCCGATAATTTTTTCAGATGGTACACCTTGTTCTCGATAAAAACTCAGCCGCGAGTCGCCATGTCGTTTTGCAAGCCGCCGTCCGTCAGTACCGACCACCAAGGGCAAATGCAACCATGCTGGCAAATCCCAACCCAATGCCTCGTAAATGGCGACCTGCCGGTACGTACTGAACATCAAGTCGTTCCCACGCACGACATGGTTGATTCCAAAATCATGGTCGTCAACCACCACCGCCAGTTGGTAGGCAGTTACACCATAACTGCGTCCGACGACAAAGTCCCCAAGCTGAGCTTTTGCGTTGAGAGACTGTTCTCCAAACAGACCATCGGTCCAGTGCCTAATCCCACTGGGCATTCTGAATCGCCAAGCGTACTTGCGAGCCTTTCGATCCAGTTCTTCGGCATCGAGTGCACTTCGATGCGAACAAGTGCCCGGATAAATGGCCCCGTCCAGCGTCGATTCGTGTGGAGCACTGGCGACTGCCTCGACTTCCGCGCGGGTACAAGTGCAAGGATAGACCAGATTCTTCTGTTTCAGTTGCTGAAGAACCTCCCCGTATCGCATTTCTCGATTCGACTGAACGGTAAAGGGCTGTCCAGGCTCAGCGTTATCCCAGTTATCCCAATCAAGTCCGAGCCATCGCAAGTCTTCGATCGCTTGAATCGTGGCTCCCGGCTTGGTTCGCGGCGTATCGAGATCCTCGATCCTGAGAAGTAGCTTCCCAACAGCTTGTCGGCATGCAAGCCATGCGACTAGAAAAGTTCGTGCGTTGCCCAAGTGTTGAGCGCCCGTTGGTGAGGGAGCAAGTCGACCAACATAGCTCATGCTATTTTCACTTGAGCGGGATAGTTGGCGGCTTTCGTTGCCTTAACGTCAATACCCGGTATCTCCGATTGCAAGCGCGATTGGCACCAGTCCGCGTGCTCCTGATCTTGAGCGAATGCACATACCGTCGGGCCCCAACTGCTTTGCGTGGCACCTTGAAGCCCAAGTCGTTTTGCGGCCTCAACGCTTTGTGCTATCCGCGAGGTTCGATAGATTCCACCTTGCACCGGTTGGAAAATCTGCCCAGCCCATCTTCCATATTGTCCTAACGCAATGTCAAACCTCTTCCAATCAATCGCATGGATCGCGGGGAGTATTTCTTGCTGAACCAGTAGTGCCATGGCTTCGCGGTTCGGATTGGGACAACACGAACAGCGTTCAAACATGGTCGCTTCGTCGTTTCCGGAATCGCCGAGTGAGTTCGTATCTTGTAGGATCAGAACCGGCCAATTCGGAAAGGGAACGCTCTGGGTCCTAGCACTGGTATTCCCACCTTCGCTAGAAACGGATATCCCCTGATCCGCGACAAAGCCCCCTGCCATAAAGCCGCACAAACCGATGTTCGATCGTTTGCCGCGTTGACTTAGTTTTGCGAGCGCGTCGAGGGTAAACAGCGTGGATATCGATACGTCCGACTTCGAGGTTTCTGAAAGCGCAAGGTCGTTAAGCTGAACACGCTCGGCCGCGGAAAGCAATGCGGCAATCGTGCAAGCCATTTGAGTGCCTGACCCTAAACCTTGGTGTGGTAGGGGAGACTCGATTACGCTGATCGACTGAATCGGCAGGTGCGGGTGAGTCTGTAACCATTGTGTGGCTACGGCTTCGATACGCGGTCGCCAATGCGCGTCTGCCTGAATGCCACATTGAGAAAGAGAAGAAGATGTAAGAATCGTGGCTTGCACGACTGCGATGGAGTGCTCGACCATCAAGCCAATACCGCCATAGCAATTCGGCTCGAACTCCGATATTTCCATTAGCCCAAAGTGAATGCGACCCTGCGAGCGAACGTGGATTTGTTGGCTAGTGCCTGGCAACGGCAATGGATTCGAATCGAGCATTTCGAGTTGTCGTTTTCTTGTGGTTCGACTAGGTTTCCACCTCAGCGGCGGCGATTACCATGGAATCGTCCGAGCCACCTTGCCACTGCGGCATGTCGAGTTTCGAAGCTTTCCAACCTGGATGACTGAGCGTGCCGCTTCGACTCGTCTCCTTGCCGACAATCCGCCAGCGAACAGGGGACGGATCGATCGGAATCTCGATGACGTCACCTTCGGGGGATTCAATCAAGTGTTGGAGTCCGAACATCCGGTCAAGAGTCTTTCGGGTATCTCGAAGCACATCGCGAGCCGCAGCTCCGATTTGGGCGTCGTTGTACTGGTCCAAGGATTCGCACACCAAATCTAGTAAACGGGATTCGCGTTGCAAGGCGCTTAGGAGGGTCAGGGCATCGCTGCGACGGACCGACTTCGAAACTTGCGAGACGGGTGGCTTGGTGGAATTGGGCTTTGCGTCGGGCGGGGGAGGTAGCAGCGGAGTTTCTAAGGGAGCTGATGGTTGCACCTCAAGCAGTTCGCGAATTCGCAAGGCTGAATCGCGACGGAACAGAACTACGAAAAACACGCGAAAAGCTAAAAACAAACGCATGGGAAACGAAACGCTGGGTGGGTTGGAATGGAAAAGCGTGAAACAATGAATGTTGCAGTATATCGGTCTCTAGCGGATTGTTGCAGGTGCGAACCTTTGGCAATCCGTGTTATATTGAACCCCTGGGACAGCGAAAATCAGGATTTTCGTCGAATTTCTGAACGGAGGTAAAGCATGAACCATTCACGGGGCAATCCAAAAACGAATCGGAGACGAGTGTCCGACCTGGCACCTCCCCCGGCGCCGCGACCGGTTCAAAACAACAACACGGCGAGGACCGCTGTGCCACACACGGTTCCGGCCCCTCATCTTGTACTTCCTAAATCAACCGTTCCACCAGCAGTTGCTCCGAGCCGGCTTGACTACCAAAGAAACTTGGCGGAACTCTTGTATCGCCCGATCGCCGCTTGGACCCAGCGGGATGGTTGGCAGCAGTCGATTGGGAATAAAGTGCTGACAGCCTCCAAAGCGATGGATAAACGCAATTTCCATAGGGTTGCCAAACAAGATCTGGAAAGCATGGCAGAGGCCTACGACCAACAGTTTTTCAGCGGCCTGTGCTTGCCACTGGCTCGTTCCTACGGCTTATCGTTTCGACTAAGTTCCAGGATGACACGGGCTGGAGGCAAGACCACGCGAACCATTTTCCGAGGGACCCGATCCAAGCCGAGTCGTACGCACTATGAGATCGCGTTGTCCACGTCCTTGTTGTTCCAATCGTTCCGAAAGCCAGGCGATTCGATCCGCGTGTGTGGCCATGAATGCCATGATCGATTGACGGCTATGCAAAGAATCGTTGAACACGAAATGGTCCACTTGTGCGAAATGCTGGCTTGGATTCAAAGCGATTGTTCGGCAGGCAGGTTTCAAACGATCGCTCGAAACATGTTTGGGCATACCGAGCATCGGCATGAATTGATCACCCAACAGGAACGCGCAGCCAAAGAGTTTAATATTCGGGCCGGCGCTCGAGTCGCGTTCCCATTTGAGGGCACCGTCCTGCAAGGCGTTGTGAATCGAATCACGCGACGCGCCACTATCTTGGTAGAGGACCTCCGCGGGGTTCGATACAGCAACGGCAAGCGTTACCTAAAATACTACGTTCCGATCCATCAACTTAGGCCTATTGACTGACCGCATGAGACATCTGACCACCATCACCGGAAAATCCAAGGCCGAGACCTTCGTTGCGTACTTGCTAACACAGGAAATTCTTACGCATGTTGAATCCAACTCGGATCAAAACGAATGGGACATCTGGATTCGGGACGAAGACCGACTTGAAATTGCGAAACAAGAATACCTACAATTCCAGGCTTCGCCGGAGGATGCAAAATACCGTTCGGCAGTAGATCAAGCCAAAGTAATCCTCAAAGAAAAAAGGCAAAAGTCCTCGGAACGTCAAAAAAATGTTCAGTACACAACTTCGCGAGTCAATCCAAACCTGTTTGGCGGAAGCTTACCGCCACTGACTTTGACACTAATTATCTTGTGCGTGTTCCTTGGGCTGGTTACCGAGTTTTCGCACCCCGACGCCAAGAACTGGCTGGGAAACTTCGTCATGAAGCAACTCATGTTTGTCGATTTGAATCTATACCTCAAGACCGGCGATGCCGCTGCGTCCCTCAAGCAGGGTGAACTCTGGCGAATCCTGACCCCAGCTTTTTTGCATGGCCATGCCATTCACTTGCTGTTCAACATGCTGTCCTTAGCGTCGCTTGGGCGACTCACCGAACGGCTTGAGGGAATTGGTCGCTATGCAGTGATCATGTTGTTGATCGCCATTGGTTCGCATTTGTTTCAAGGATTGATGCCGGTGAATTGGTTTGGTACACCCAACTTTCTCGGGTTTTCAGGAGTGATTTTTGGACTGTTAGGGTACATGGGAACGAAAACGACCCTCAGACCTGATCTTGGATTTCAGTTGCCTGCCCAGATCTACCTGATGACAGGACTGATATTGGTCTTTGGATTCACAGTCAGTACAGGAGACTTTCAATTGGCCAACCTAGCCCATATAGGAGGCCTCATCACGGGCGTCGCGATAGGTTTTGTGATGAGCGACCGTCGTTTCGACCGTCGCGGTTAAATTTGGAGTGCTGGGATTCATCCCAGCTTTTAGACGCTCCTGCAATAACCTGGAACTTAATCCTCGAAGCTGTGGAATGTATCGAAAGGTGGTACTGGCTGCCCAACGCAGCGCGATCTTAAAGCTCCGATGAATCGGAGCACTCCAAATTTGGAGCACTCCAAATTTGCACTCCAAATTTATTCCTTAGCCGCCTTGAGCAGGATATCACGAGTGACTTCGTGGATCTTTTGTTGACGGCCAGCAAGATCTTCAAGCTCACCTAGCAGACCAGGGTCGCCGACTTGTCCGATGGTGTCTTCCTGATTGTTTGTTTGTTTAGCCAACGATTGGGTCCTGCGATTGATTCTCAGTTGCAACGTTTTTAGCAATTTGAGTTCCGCGATGGAATCGACGAGTGGTTCGTCCTCCGGGCTGCTCGATTGCTGCTGTTGCTGCTGGTCTGATTTCTTCTTCTTTTCGTCTCGTTTCTTTTGAACCTGCTTGAGCGAATCAAGCATCTCCTCCAACGCACCGATGATTTCGTCTTCGATAGCCTGAGTGGAGGGCGAAACGTTGGCTTCGGACAGTTTTTTGCTAACCACTTGAGCATCCGCGTTGACTTGTTCTAGCGCTTCCGGGAATGCGGTACTCGAACCCTCATCCTGCAGCAGCAGCAATGCTCGTTGGCCTTCCATGACCACTTTGGTTTGTTCGATGGAGAGCTTATTAGCTTGGATTTCTAAACTTCGGTCCTTGAGATCACCCGTTAAGTTGCCGAGTTTTTCAGTTTGCTCGCGAACCGAACGCTGCAAGTCCAACATCTTTCGAAGCCGCGTTTCTACATCGACAAGTGAGCGTTCGATTTCTTCTTCGCGAAGCTGGCGGAGAATGCGTTCCAGTTCTTCAATGGCTTCTCGCAATTCTCGCTCGGCCTCACGCTGTTCATCGACGGCCTCGTCCCGCTTTTGCTCCTCCAATTTATCTTGAGCGTTTTGCATTCGCTTTCGAGCCGCCTCCACACGTTTTCGAGCTTGTTCTTCTCGCGATTCGGGCTTGGACGGGTCTTTCTTTTTGGACGACTCGCTGGAGTTTTCGGAGTCCTGGGACTCGGAGTCCTTGGACTGGGAATCCTTTGCGTCGGAGTCTTTTGATTCGGAGTCTTTTGACTTGGAGTCCTTGGATTCAGAAGATTTGCCATCTTTCCCTTTTGGGTCTTTCGGCTTGCTATCCGTTGGATCCCCTTCCTTTGGCTTTTCGTTTTTGGGCTTATCGTCTTGGGGTTTGTCGTCCTTGGGTTTGTCGTCTTTTGCTTGCCCCTCTTTCGGATCGGCAGTTTTCGCGCCGCCGTCTTTCTTGTCGCCATCCTTGGGTTTGCCTTTTTCGTCTTTTCCGTCATTGAGATCGGACGCGACCTTGTCGAGCTGTTGTTTGATGTCCTTTTGATCCGTCGCTGCTTGTTTCATGTCTTGGCCGGATTCGGTACGAGCCGTTTGGCCTCGTTGGATTTGCTCCAGCCGACGAATCTCTTGTTGGATTTCTTGGAGGCGGGCGCGTTCGTCTCGAAGTCGAGTGGATCGGTTTTCACTTTGGAGCAATTCCAGAAGCTTCCTTAGATTTTCTCTCCCCGCTTCCTGCTCTTGAATCGCGCGAGTGAACTGTCCCTGCGATAGCATATCTCCAGCTACACTCAGTCGCTGCAATGTCGCAAGTTGCTTGCTCATTTGGGCGGCTTGCATTAGCAAACCAGCCCGCGTTGGATTGGCGGCTGCCTCCAACTCGCTCATGCGAATAAACAACTCCTCGAGTTTGCCAAATCGTTGGGCAAGTTGCTTTTGCTGCAGTTCCAACTCTTTGACACTCTCGATCGTCGGCTTCTTTTCTTGGGCGACCGTTGATCGAGGGCAAAAGCTGGTATCGCTCAACAACGCTGCAAAACAAAGCAAGGTCGAGACAATGGAAAGCCAGAGAGCATTTTGAGTCTTCATTTGATCATATCCAAAATCTGCTTTTTCTGTTCCTGCTTGGTCTTTTCCAAAACCTTGCTTTGGTCCTCAATCATTCCTCGGACCATATCCAGGACTTCATTAAAATCTTGGATATCGATCATGTCATTTAAAATCGCCGTCAGAGAAGCGATGATTTGATTGCTCTTGGCAATGGAGCTCGGAAGCAATTCCGACAGGCTGGCGTCGGACTTGGTCGGCTTTGAGAAATTCTTTTCGATCGCGCGAATGTCGGTCGCCATCGGAGCCCACGCCACGTCTAACACGTCAAGCAACGGCTTGCGAATCTTGTCTTCCAGTCTGGACCTTTTGTCGATGCTGTCGATTCGGTTGTTGATAAGCTCCTGGTTGATTTGACTGATTTCCCGTTCTACGCCTCGAAGCTCTGCTTCTGATTTGGTCATTTGCGATTCGGCTTGTTGGGAGCGAAGCATCTGCATTCGCTTACGCCGCGCAGGGGAGTTTTCTTCCGCTTCCGCTGCCTCCATTTCTGCCGAAGCGTCGGTCGGCGCCGCGGCGTCCGTTGCGGTCCCTCGATTTTTTTCTTTTTCTGTTGCAGGCAAAGTGTCCTTGGAAGCTCGTTGCATGTTTACCAACAAGTCTCGCATTTGAGAGAGTTCACCGATGATTTGTTCCAAACGGGCCCTCATAGCAAGTTCTCGTCGTTCCAGCAGAATCCGTAATTGCTCTGGGGTTACGACGGCCAACTGGATCGGGCTCGCACGACCGACATGAGGTTCATTTCGGAGATTCAAATAGTCTTCCGCTGCCACGTTGAGCCCTAGTGTTGAACCAACCTTGGCGTCCAACTGGCCTCCGTCTCGCATGACCTTAAGGTCCAATTGATTGACGGCTTTGCCATCTGGTTGAATACTGAGCGGTGTCTTCAACAATGGGTTTGCGTCAAGGACAGTTTCGACCCAAGCATCTTTGACATCGTAATCGTCCTTGATTTTTCCAACCATGGGAAGCATTGCGTTTTCGGTTATGGACGTGCCAATCCCTTGCAGCACCAGATCGACCTGCGGGGGTTGGTCATTGATTGCGGAAATAACAAACTGTTGCACGCGGCTCGAACAGATGCCGTCCTCGCCCCATAATCGCATTTCCAACAAAAGGTTTCCATCCAACGAGCCAAGTGGCATTTGAAACGCCGATTGCTTTTCGCTGATTGTCATCGTTTGCTCAGGCTGCGATTTCTCGGCGGAGTCACCAGCCCGGACGATGACAAAGTCACAACGTTCAACGGATTTGTTGGTTTTCAAGAGCAGCTCCAACTGGCTCCCTTGAGGTAGACGCATTCCCGTTCGATATGGAATCGTTTCGTTGCCCCAAGTCGTCTTGGTGGAGCGTTGCAAATACTCGGGATAAGTCACATTGATTTGCAGTTCGGTTACCAACGGTGCTTCTACGCTGCGGAGTTTCAAGTCCGAGATCCGAGCATCCCCTCCGGTCACGCTTAGCCAAAGAGAATCGTTTACCGATTCTAAAGGAGGACCATCCAAAACAAACGGCTGCTGTTGTTTGTCTGCGGTCAGGCGACGCATATTGGCTCGTCCTCGATTGCCGGCCGTATCTCGGTAGTAAACGGTGCATACCTCCGGGACAATCTTGCCCGAAAGTTTTGCCCACGTTTTGAGCTGACAGGCTTGACCTTTCGGAACCGATGCCACCCCGTCGCGAAAAGGAACCAAGTAGCGCTGTCGGGTATTTCGACCTGTGAAGGTCGGAACATCCATCTCGATCCCATCGACCCCCAACTCGGTTGATCGCGGCCAAGGGATGTCCGAAAGAGCGAAGAATCGTTTGGCCCAATGAAATGTCCAACCTGGCTGAACAAGTGCGACGACGCAACTTGACCCAAGCAAAACGCCAAGCACAACCAACTGGATCTGCAGCGGACGAAATCGGACCAAAGCGTTGACGTCAACTGATTCAATCAGTTCAGACGCTCTGTCACGAGCCAATCCTAACAATCCAGGTCGCAGCGGATGCTCCTCGATCGATGTTTGGACCATGGCTGTGGGACGAGCCGCTTGAACCGTGGTTACCAGTGCGCTTTGGAACTCCGGGTGTTTGTTTTCGATTAGCAATGCAAGGGAGGAATCGCTCCATCGCACTTTCCAGCGTTGCCACAGAAATCGGTAGAGCAAATAAAGTGAAACGGTCCCCAAAAGGAGTAGCATGACCACGCGTACAGCCTGCGGGGATTCCGCTGCCCCGAGCTTGGCAGGTACGTAGTCGAGAAGCCCGAAGGTCCAAAACGCGGCAAGGAACCAGATCGCTAGAATTATCAGCGATTGGCTTACTACGAATCGGGAAATCAGACCACGGAGGTCGACCAGTTTTTGGCCGATCGACGGGGGAATGGAATACGCTGAATTTGTTTTGGATTGGAAAACGCTTTGCATCCCTCTATTTGTAACAGATTTGGGCTCGAACCGGTTAGTGGAAATTCACCGCAAATGGGACCGGATGGAGTACACTGTTAGGCGAGTGACGATGTGAAAACTACCAATCATAACCCGATACGTAAGGGAGGGACCTGCGAAATTGTCCCTCGCTTACGCTTCGGGTTGGGATTCTCCAATCTGCTGCTCGCTTTAGTTGCCAAACCGATGTGGGTTTCCGAGAAAACGCTCCGAAATCCCGGTTCAGCCGTTTCCTCTCCGCCTACCACTGCATTCTGTCTCATGAGTTCCATCCGTTCTTCTTTGCGTACTATTTCCTGTGCAGCCCTATTGGCTTTTTTCTTGGCCCACAGTTCTTTGGCCCAACAGCCTGTGGCCGATTCCAGTCCTAAGCCCAAGAAGAACCTATCTGTGCTTCTGGTAACGGGTGGATGCTGTCACGACTACGATTTTCAAAGCAAAGCCATGCAATTGGCGGCCCAAGAAAAAGGCATCCCAATCGACTGGACGATCGTCAACCAAGGTGGCAAGGGAACCAAGGCCATGATCGAACTTTACAAGAACCCGAAGTGGTTTGAGGGCTTTGATGTCGTCATCCACAACGAGTGTTTCGCGGACACCGACGACGAAACGTACATTCGCAGCATTACCAAGCCCCATTTCGAAGGGGTCAACGCCGTCGTGATCCACTGCGCCATGCATACCTACCGATCCGCCAAGATCGATGATTGGCGAGAATTCCTCGGGGTTACGAGCCGTCGCCACGATCACCAAAGCCGCTACCCAGTCACCGTGGCCAAGGGCGACCATCCGATCATGAAGGGCTTCCCAACTAACTACACCTCGGCCATGGACGAACTGTACGTCATCGAAAAAGTATGGCCCAACACGACGGTACTAGCCACCTCCAAAAGCGAAAAGGATGGTGAATCGCACCCGGTTTTCTGGACCAATCAGTATGGCAAAGGACGCGTTTTTGGAACCACCTACGGTCACTCGAAAGATACTTTTTCCGATAAAGCTTTCTTGGAAACCGTGATCAACGGTATCGTCTGGGCCGGCGGCAGATGAATTCCAAAAGTCACCCTCTCTCGCGGAAGGCTTACTAAACCAGACTATCGCTAGGGCAGGAGTGATGTTTCGGAAATTGGCATCTCAAAATTTCTTCGTAGCTGCTCAGGCGTAACTTCGTTTTCCCAACGGCTGATCGCAATCGTCGCGACTCCGTTGCCAATAAAGTTCGTCAGCGCGCGACACTCGCTCATGAACCGATCGATTCCAAATAGCATGCCGAGCGCCTCGATAGGAATGCCCGGCACCGCCTGCAGCGTGGCGGCCAGCGTGACAAAGCCAGCTCCCGTAACACCACTTGCTCCCTTGGAAGTTAGCATGGCTACAAAGAGCAGACTGATTTGCTGCGTTATGCTAAGCGGCGTGTTGGTCGCTTGGGCTAAGAATACGGCTGCCATCGTCATGTAAATATTCGTGCCATCGAGATTGAAACTGTAACCGGTCGGGACGACAAGTCTGACCGTCGATTCGGAGCAGCCGAGCCGCTCCATCTTCTTAATGAGGCCCGGCAAAGCGGTCTCAGACGAACTGGTCCCCAGCACTAGCAACATCTCGTCTTTGATATAAACCAAGAATCGAAAAATGGAAAAACCACAAGACGCAGCGATAGCTCCCAACACGACCACCACAAACAATCCAGACGTGAGATAGAACCCAGCCATGAGCCAAAGCAGACTACCTAACGATTCTAGCCCGTGTTTCCCGACTGTATAACCCATCGCCCCAAATGCACCAATGGGTGCCGCTTTCACGACGATGTTCATCACAGCGAAGAACAAACCACCGATTTGTTCAATAGCACCGAGAATCGGGCGGCCTGGTTGTCCCATCGAGGCAATAGCGACCGCCACCAAGATCGCGACCAGCAGCACCTGCAAAAGCTCGCCCGAAACGAAGGCTCCTAAAAAAGAACTCGGAATAATGTTGAGGATGAATTCAACTTCGTTGAGCGATTTGGCCTTTTCAACATAGCTGCTCCCGGCTGCGGCAGTTTCATCAGTAGCATGATAAACTTCGCCAGGTGGCGTGATGCCGACCCCAGGCTGAAGGAAATTAACAACGACCAGACCGATGACCAGTGCAAGCGTGGAGACAACCTCGAAGTACACCAGCGATTTGATTCCGATGCGTCCCAGTTTGCGCAAATCGCCAACCGACGCAATTCCGTGAACGACTGTGCAGAAGATGATTGGTGCGATCATCATCTTCACTAGCTTGATGAACCCGTCCCCCAATGGCTTGAGAGACTTGCCGACGCTCGGATTGACATAGCCGACAGCGATTCCTAGCACGACCGCGATGATGACTTGGATGTAGAGTACGCGATACCAAGGTTTGAGAGCGGTCGGTGTTGTCATGTTGGGGTTCAGTCAGTCCAATGGGTGCCTTTTTGTCACCCCTGCAAACATTTTTGCCGAGTTAATCGATTGAAAAACAACGGGAGAGCGATGCTCCTGCCGAGCTAGCATCGCTAGAGTTCGGCAGGAGCCTCACCCTCCCGGTCAATGAATTGCTTAGGAAGAGTCGATATCAACATGATTATGGGAACACCCTTTTGCTCTAGCACTATGGCTTCCACTGGTCCAGCCGCGTCTCAAGAATATTGAGTGGCATGCAACCATTGCGCAGAACTTGATCGTGGAATTGGGGCAAAGAAAATTGATTGCCCAATCTTTTCTCCACCCGATTGCGAAGTTCGCTAATCTTGAGTTGGCCAATTTTGTACGACAACGCTTGGGCCGTGTAGGCCATGTAGCGTTCGATCTCGGCAATGGCCCCTTCCTCGCTAATCGGTTCGTGGGCCATCATGTACTCGATAGCTTGCTCGCGTGTCCAGCCTTTCCAGTGCATGCCTACGTCGACAACCAAGCGAATGGCGCGATGCATCTCGTCGCCCAAGGCACCGATCCGCTGCTTGGGATCCGTATACAGCCCCAGTTCCTTGCCGATCGATTCGCAATAAAGTGCCCAGCCTTCGCCGTACGCACCGTACCAGAGAAACCGTGCGAAGCGTGGTAGTTGCTCGTTCTCCTGCTGCAATGAGATTTGGTAGTGGTGCCCGGGAATGGCTTCGTGCAAGAACAGCGATTCCATCCCGCCGGTAATATTGAACTGCGTCGCATCTGGAATCGGAGTGTAGAAGATGCCAGGACGCGAACCATCGGCGGAACCGGGCATGTACTCTGCGCTAGCGGTCGCTTCACGAAAAGCTTCGGTGCGTCGGATTTCAAAGGGGGTCTTCGGGCGATTCAAAAAGGCTTTTTCCAACTGTGGTTCTAGCTTGGATTGAATTGCAGCAAAAAAGGAAATCACTTCGTTTGGCGTTTTGAACGGTTTGTATTTTGGATCGACGCGGAGATGCTCAAAGAACTCCTTGAGCGTTCCTGAAAAACTCATTTGCTGTTTCACCGCCTCCATTTCCTTGAGGATGCGAGCGACCTCCAATTCTCCAATACTGTAAATTTCATCTGGGGTCAGCGAAGTGGTCGTCCAACGACGCACCCAATATTGGTATTGTTCGCGTCCCCCCTTCAATTCGAAAATGCCGGTGGATGGACGAGCCTTGGGAAGGTACTCGTCTCGCAAGAAGTCCCCCATACCACGGTAGGCTGGTGCGATCTTTTCGATGATGGCCTTTTTGTATGCCGCAGTGAGTCGCTCTTTGTCCGCGACCGGGAAATGCGCTGGCAGCAACTTGATCGGGCCGTAGAACAGATTCAGTTCGGGATCTTCGCTTACAATCGTCGGGTCGAACATCTGCTTGACCATGCGTTCAACGAGAATCTTGGGGAGGACGTAGTTGTCCTTCATGCCATCGCGAAAGCGTTCGATGGCTGTTCTCGCCCAAACCGAATAGGCATCGATACGTTTGAGCCAATCGTCGTAGTCCTTGACAGTCTTGAATGGATGGCTACCGGTTCCGCTCCCCATTTGGCCGAACATCAGGGGCAGGCCATCGAATTGGTGGAATGGGATTCGATCAAAATCGAATTTCATTCCCTCCAGTCGCATGCTGAGTTCGTAGTCGAGAATCTCGGCGGCCAATTTCTTGCTTTCGCTAGCGGTGCTAGAATCGATGGCCCGGAGGCGAGCTAATGTTTGTTTGTAGAACTGTACTTCTTTGGCCGCGAACCCTTGATCGATATCGATTGGGAGCAAATCGTTGTAACGCGGATCGCCAAAGGCGGTCGCTTCGAGCGGAAAGAGAATCAGGAATTGCTCGTGATAGTCGTCGAAGACTTGTTGCAGTGTGGCGTCCGATTCTTGGCCAAAACCTGTCCTGAAGGATAAACCAAACAGTAGGAAGAATATTAGGCAACCACGAACCATTGACGCACCGATGTTCTTTCCGAATTAGAAATGGATTTTTCAAAGTATAAGCAGCTCGGCAGAAATATCCTGATGTTATTTCGTTTAACCGCGTGGGCATCGCCCCGCGTTTTACGGTGCTCGCATTCCGATGGGCACGCGGTTAAACGAAGAAACCTATCTGTAAGTGCTTAGCGTAGCTGAAATCGTGAAAATTCAGTGCACTAGTACTACTCCAGAACGTGCTCCAGTGCAATATGCCGAGAACGATCTTGCTACAATCATCAAGAAGACTGCCGGACCTTAAAAACCATCGTGAAGGCTGAATCATGCATTTAAAAATCGTTCGTCAAAGCGTACGGTTGAGTTGGCTGTTCTTGGCCATCTTCGTGGTGAATCCACTCCTACTGTTGGCATCGCCACAAAAAGCGGAGCAAAAGAAAATACCCACCGTACCGGTTCCTCAAGATACCGAAATTGCACTCGATGAACTGGCGGGTGTCGTCGTCGATACCGACGGCGAGCCGATCGCGGACGTATTGGTTGACGCATGGTCTTGGTACCCTGGAAATGAAACTCGAACCGACAAATCAGGTCGTTTCCGACTCAAGATGGGGGATGCGACAAGCAAGATTGAAGTTCGGTTCATGAAGGCGGGTTATTCACCGCACTACATCATCCAGCAACAGCTTGGAGTTGATAATTTCTCGGTTACCTTGGGGCAGAAAACGTTCATCGAAGGCCTAGTCCGTGATCCGAAAGGTAAGCTGGTTCCGAACGTAGAAATACGTGGCGAGCAATCCGCCAAAGAAGGCGATGGCGTCATGATCGGTTCGGTCGCGACACTTACGAAGACAGATGCAAACGGTAAGTATCGGCTTTACGCCTTCCCCGACCAGTACCAACTTCTGATTTCAGCACCCAAAGTTGGCGTCAAACGAGTTACTGGCGTCGTCGTGAAAGAAAACGAAGCGAAGCAACTCGATATTGACCTGGAGCAAGGTGTTCGATTTGAAGCTCGCATTGTCGATAGTGAGTCAGGCGAGCCGGTCCAAGATGTTGTGCTTTGGAACTGGCAACAATTGGGGGTGAAGGGTATTTCCGATGCAACGGGTTTACTTGTCATCGAGGAAATGCTTCCAGGCGATTTCGAGTTTAACCTTGGCGAGGGTGAACCAGTGCAATTCGGAAGCATCCAAGGCTATTTGCCTAGAACCGTGGCTAGATGGTGGTCCGCCGACGCGTCGCATAAACACCAACAGAAACTAGTTGAAGCGAAACAGTTTCAACGCAACTTCGATGATCTTACTTTTAAGTTGAATGTTGGCATGGAGCCGGTGACGATCGAGGTCGAACAGGGGGTCACATTCAGCGGTAGGGTGCTGGACCCAAACGGTAAACCCGTAGCAGGCGCCACCGTCGCGCCGGCGAAAACAGGAAGCGGTAACTCGTTGACAGGCGACACGCGATTTAGCACCAAGACGGACGCGGACGGCAAGTACCGAGTCGTGATGCCAGCAGGGAATTGGTTTCAATACAATTTGATGGCACACGACGGGGACTACCAAGAGTGGCGAACCTGGGCCAATGGCGTTGGGAAACCCATGTTCAGTTCACCCGGCGAAGTTTACATGGACATGGACCTGACTTTAACTCACCCAACCACCGTTCGAGGCCAATTGCTCTTGAATGGCAAACCATTGAAGGTAGGCACGAGTGTATCGGCCCAGTCAAAAGATCTTCTTGAGAACCGATATTACAACCCAACCACCCTAGTCAACGAAGACGGTAGCTTTGAGCTCAAATTCATTCGAGCAGGCGAACATTCCATTC
>JANMLD010000520.1:0-14454 GCA_031372345.1 Pirellula sp. | reverse complement strand
ATGGCAATCATGCTGGTCGGGCTTATCGGTATCGCTGCCATCGTTCCCTTCGCAGGTCGGCAAGCGTCTGACAGCTACCGGATCGTACAAACGTTAGCGACTGGCGAGAACGTGATCGAGTTTGCGAACTCGAATCAAGTGTTTAGGCCTTCGTTGGCAACTCCCTGGCAAGTAGTTGACGACGGAAACGCCGCAATTCCAGACTCTAGAAATACGTTCTTTGTGTCGATGGAGAGCATTTACGCCACGTTGTATACGGAAGTTCGGCCAGCCATGCCGACCATTCAACAGGAGTATGAAGCGGCCAACGCGGTTCTCGGTGTTGGGTTTTGTATGGATCCAAACTTTTGGGGAAATCAAAACCGATACACCAACAAGCTAGCTGCTCGTAGTTGGGGAAACTTTCGAAGGACTCGGTTCCCGTTTTACCATGAAAGCTATCCAAGAAACTTTGATCCCTTTGACACGGGTGCAACCCAGACCACGCCACGTCTTCTTAGAATCTCTTTGCGAGACCCGTTGGGAGCGGATGCGAATGGAAACAATGGGTGGCTGAGATTAGGGGCTTCAAGAGCACTTGCCAATATGAATGGTGGGGATGTGAGTAAATTGGATCCAGAAGCCGACAAGAGCGGTGGTCCTCTTCGATCTTTTACGACTTCGCTAACCAATGGACAAGTCATATCCGCATTGCAGGGAGCAAGCACAGCTTCGACAGGAACCTGGATAGCGACCATCGTGCCTTCGGACGAATCTCCCATAGTCGAGGCGACCGCATTTCCGACGATCACGTTACCGTTCGTTCCGGAGAGTTATGAGCTGTCCATTGTCGTCTTCGGAAAACGGGATGCTCGAGAACTGGTTTTCGCAGATGCAACCGCGTATACGGCGTTTGATGCGGCACGAGTTCCAGCCGTCAGCGAACGGCTGGCCGCAGTCTCGTTTCCTACGCCAGCGGAAGCCATGATTTCAAGTACGTTTGACGTCGATTTGGCAACTGACGAAGCGGTTGGACTGAAGAACAGGATCGGCGACTGGCTCATGCTCTCCCGCGACAAAATCATCGTAGAAGCACGAAATGGCTGGGTTGGAAGAAGACAGAATCATGGATGGTATCGCGTCATCAGTATTTCCGAGGAGAGCGTGAGTCTGGGACCGTACGGAAACAGCATCGTGACGAACAAGGTTCGACTGGCTGGACGTCCGTGGGGTTGGACGATCAGTGAGTTGGACTCGTTTCGAGAACGACAAGTGTACGACGCGACTTTCGTGACCCCGAGTTTTCCAACAACCGTAGCCACCTTAGTACCCCATGTAATCAATGTGTATCAGCGTTCACTCAATATCAGTAGTAACTAGTTCAAGCCGCCGCAGAATTTAAATTTCCACTCTCCACACACACCACCGCGAGAGAGAAACAAAATGACTTTTCAAAAAATGTCGAAGTACCGAAATCGCAAACAGGGACTCATCCTGTTAATTGTCCTAGGCATGCTCGCAATGTTTTCGTTGCTAGCTGTCACGTATGTGGTCACTGCGGGTTCATCGCGGGCCGGCAGTAAGGCTCTGGAGGTGCGCGCTAGAAACTCGGGATTGACGATTGCCGGAACGGCCCGACGGGTGATGGACGACGCGTTACGCGGAACCAACAATCAAAAATCTCCGTTTTTCACCAATAGCTTGTTGGGGGACGTCTTCGGACCCAATCCAATTCGGACCGTGTTCGGGCCGACCACCGATGTACGTCACTACTATGCGGTAGGCACAGGTGTCAACCTGGTCAAGGTTACTGTCGATAGAAACGCGTTGCTCAACGGACCGCTTTCCGGATTGGAAAATGAGTACAACTCGAGACTATTGACCGTACAAGAAGGCCCGCTTACAGGTGAAACGTTTCGCATTCTCAAGTACGTAGGCTACGTCGGCCCCAATGACATCAACACGAATACCGTCGTCGCAATGCCATGGTCGGACCCAACGTACTCGGGTGCTGCAGCCAATGCAGCCTACATAGCGGCCGTTCAGTATTCGGTCTTGATCGATTTGAACGAAGTCGTTGGTCGCGAGTTCACAGGAGAGTACTTGGACGTCGACGGCACTGTCAAAACAGTGAGCTACTCCTTGGCCGATTGGATTGGTCGACGGGGAATCGCCTCGCTGTTCTTTTTCAATTCGGCTACGCCTCGTGGGTACAAGTTATTGATCAACGACGCACCATTCAATAGCGCAGGAATTGGACTTGAGGATGTTGCTGCCCTGCCTCCGATTGCTGCCGGGCCACCGACCCCTGTACCTGGTTATGGAAACATTGATAGTCGCCGTCTGCTTCGAACATCGCGCACTATCTCGCCGGCGTTGTTGACTCACTACGACTATCTGCAAGACGGCAGTCTAATGGCGACGAACCCCTATAGTGGCACAGTCGGAGTGGATGGAATTGGAACGCGACGCAGTCAGATCACCCAATTTGTTCTTAATGGATCCAGCAACGAAGGATTTGACGTACCCGATTACCGCGATGCATGGCTTGCTCACCAGACATACATTTCGGCAACGAATCGGATCATCACACCGTCTTACCATCGTCCCGAAGTGATCAACTACATCTCGAATTTGTTTGGCAATCCGTCCAGCATGAGCGCAGCGGATGTTCAAGAGATGTTGCGGCTGATCGATGCCTCAACCTCGCGAATGCTCAGCTATAGTTTCAACGGTCTGACTCGCAACATCGGCTTCCGCGAAAACGATCCGTCGATCGTGCGGCTACCGGCCGGTTTCACGTGGACGACACCGACTGCGACCGAAATCACGACCCTCAGAAATTTCGTCTTGAATCAAATCGTCGGTTCGTGGGACGTTGATAACGATGGCGATGGAGTTGCGGACAGTGTTTGGATGGACCCGGGTTTGGCGACGGTATTCGCGCCTGACGGTCGACGCTTGAGGCCGTTGGCAGCGATACTTATCGAAGACATGGATGGTCGAATCAATCTCAACACGGCTGGGGATCGTGTGCAAGGTGCGTTCGGGTTTTCCAGACCCGCAGCCTATCCGAATGGCCTGGGCTTCGACTTTGAAACCAATGGTTTTTACAAACGCCCCATGCAGCAATTGCCGATGGGTTTTGGATACGGCCCTGCAGAAATATCTCTGTCCAGTCTTTTCAAGCTCAATACGCGCCTCCTGTCCTCCGATGCGAACGATTTTTCGTTCTTCGATCATCTTACAGGAGCTCGCAAGTACACACGGCGACCGATCGTTTATGCCAACGTAGCGGACCGCGTTCCTGGTCAAGCTAGGCCAGCCGCCGCCCGTTCTCTATCGGAATTAGGAGAGCGAGAAATGCACAATGCATTCTCGCACAATCGACTGCCGGGATTGCCGCTCAGCCGCCGGGGTGCTCATGGAATGTCCTACGATCCAAACGGCAACCCTGCTCTTATCAATTCGGTCGTGTTCGACGGGAATCCGTATGCCCCCACTCTGGCGACTTCACCGAGCGAAACGCACAATGACAAATACGAATCGACGGCGATGGACAATCCGATCGCAGACGATCCGTTAGGGCTACGCGAGCTGGAATCGATCCTAAGACGCTACGATGAGGATGCGGCATCGTTATCGGATCGGTTGAAAGCCAAACTAGGTCTTATCAATGGTGCCTACAATGTGATGGACCCAATCAATCGAGAGATTACGGTCCGAAGTGGTGAGTTGCGTTATCCGAATTTAGCCGCCGCACTCAAACAATGGGATGCCAGCGTTTCTACCAACGTTATCGCGGCTCAAGCCCCAAGCACCACGGTACCGAGTTATTTGCGGTATATCCAAATGCTTCATTCGCAACGGCACCGAATTCGTTCCTTCCCACCTATTGGATCGGATGACCCAGAAATCAACTACGCTGCGTTGACAGAGTTGTTTCCAATGGATTTTGCCAAGGGACTTCGGATGGATCTCAATCGTCCGTTTGGAAATGGTTACGACGGCAATCCCAACCCTCCGTTTACACCTACCAGCCCGTTTCAAGCTGCCAACGGTGAAGTTGACGAACCATCGGAAATTTTTAGTGCCACGGAGCAAGAGAGATTTCCGGTTGGTGCCGGGAGCGAAATCCGGGCCGATGGCGCCTATGCGAGGGACGTTAAGACGCATCTCTCGCATGTTACGCGCGGAAGGTTGGGATCTCGCCAAGTTCTCGCTAGGAATCTGTATTGTCTCGGCCAGTTGATCATTCCTCGCGATTATCAATTCCCAGGAATGAGTGGTCTTCCTTCACTAGCCAATTTTCGCATCCGTGCGACTGCCATTGCGCAGTGGGCGGTCAACGTCGTCGATTTCCGGGATGCAGATGCGGCCATGACTCGTTTTGAGTTCGATATCCTGCCTTTTGGTTGTGGAACCAATGGAGGCACAACGGCGAGACCCGCCTATTGGGCTCCAGATCGAATCGATCAAACAGTCAATGGTGTTTCTAACAAAACGTACGTGGGCGTAGTCTGGGGTATGGAAATGCCCGAGCTCGTGCTTTCTGAGACACTGGCAATGCATGACAGGAAGGTTCGGGACACCGATTTGGATCCGAGCGGCAAGACCACGACGGACGCGACATCCCCCGATGTGGATTTCGACCAGTATCGTTTCCCACAAGCTTCGTTGTTTCTCGAGATATACAATCCGCGGACGACGGACGCCACCAATAACAATCTCATACCTGGTGCTCCATCGTCACTTTACACCGTTTCGGGTGCACAGGTCGAACTGGACTTGGGACGACTTCCAACCTTTGGAACGATTCCGACTGTTGGTATTCAGCCGGTTTGGCGTATCGCGATCTCGGAACCCTATGACGAAAACGATACGAAACATCCAAATTATTTTATTAAGAACAATGACTTCACCTCGCTGTCAAAATTGACACACCAATGGAGCCCTACTGCGACTGAGAGAAATGGAACCGCTACGTTCACTAGCACTGTCGAGGCGTACGAGGGTAACAACCTGGACTACAATTTGGCGGATAAGACTGAAGTGATGTCGAAGGGTTTCGAGAGATTCGTTTGGTTTTCCAATACGCCCCCGGCTGCGAACTCCACGATTCCCGATAGCATTGCGTCCTTGGCGGGCTTTGGTCCGCAATGCGTCTATGTCAATCAGTCGAGTGGGACCACGCTCGGTGGCGGTTCTTATTTGGTTGTAGGCCCTCGAGGGCAAACCAATATTGGATCTTTGACGCACAATCAGTTTACGGGTGCCACCTACCCAGCGCAGCTTGAACGGATGACTATCACGCCAGCGAATCGTCCTGTTCTCTCGCCGTCTTTCCAAACAATTGATATTTCAAGTGGCGGAGCCGTTACCTATTTGCTTAACGCTTCGGTAGCAAACCAACCTTGGACATCGAGTCGTATCAAGGCACCTAGGTCGATCGTTTGCACGGTCCCGGCACCAGACGATACTGCAGTTCCACCAACTTCCGATTGGATTACACCCTTTCCAAATGGAATTGGTCTCAACGTTTCATTGCCTAGACCTGTGGCGGGTGAGACGATTTGGATTCCTGCGAATCGACCTATAGTTCGTTTGAACGAGGCCGATGTGGTGGGAACTCGCACGCCAAATAACCCTGGATTTGGTGATTTGACCTTTGGTGGTTTCCCCAATCCTCCTGACAGTTGGGTGAATACGAGTGCAACTCCAATTCTTGCCTCCCAGATGTTCCCAAATACTCCTATCGACAAAATGAACCCAATCTTGATGGGGGCACGCTATAGGACCAAGACGTACGAGGATTTCCGAGTTGCTTATCTGCAACGATTAGCCGATCCTGATTTTCACTACGATCCCGTTACCAACCCCTACATCACGGTCGATTGGATGTCGATCGATTTGACTGTGTTCAACGGTGAAGCTCCACTTGGAGCCGAAACGACGGACGATCCCGCTCCCTATACAGCGGTCAAGTTCCAATCTCGGTACAAGAACGGTGCGTTATCTCCGCTTGCAGCGAACAATGCAGTCACGAACCATGGCGTTAGTTACTATTCACCGATGAACAGTGCGTTGAGGGCTTCCGTGGTACAAGCGGGTCTTCCTGCGACAGTCACTTCCGGTGCCGTTACCGCGGATCCAGCTGCTTACTTTATGTACCAACTGGGTTATGAACAGCAGGCCTATTCAGGCAATATTGGCAATAGCGCTACCACACTTGGCTACTGCAACGTCGGGTACTACACCACAGGCCCAGGTCTTCCAACCGCCGCACAGATGAATACGGTAACTTCGGCAGATTTCGATGCGTTTGGTCCGCCGATTGATTCTACTCTGACTGCGTACAAGGGAGCTCCGGGTAGATTAGCAGGCTTGACTTGGTTTAATCGGCCTTTTGCCTCTCCGTATGAAATGATGATGGTTCCGCTGACTAGCCCAGGGCTATTTGGCTTACACCATTCCGCGTTCACCACAGCGCACAATCGCGATATGTTTAGCTACGTGCCAAGTTACCAGACGGCCAATGCTTGGAACGTGAATTTGACGCCTTCGGTGAACCCGCCTGGCTATTGGGCAGTACCGGACGGCACAGGAGGCGCTCAACGCCTAGCGGACTGGCCGCTCCTCTTGGAATTTGTGGAGACTCAACCGCCCTTTGCAGATGCAACGCGGCACTACAATCCTTTTACCACTTTGGCGCTAGCGAATCCGAATTACCCGGCGAATCCGCTATCCCTGCAGGATTTAGTTGCGTCTCGCTTTTTGAACTCGTACTTGATGGCCAATTACACCGGGCGAGGCGAACCCTTAACCGTTCGAGGGCCTTCCCTTTTGGGGCCCTTCAACACGAAGCCGAGTTTTGTGGCAGCTGGCAAGATCAATCTGAATACGATTTCGTTTGGGTCGGATGTGCACAGCCGAGCCTTGAAGGCTCTTGAGCACAATTACTTAACCGGCGTCAATCGCAACACTAAGGAGTTTAGCGATTTAGAAGCTGGATTCCTTCAGTCGCGACAGGGCTTCGACAATGCTTCGGTACCGAGCAATTTGTTTTTGGGCACTCCGGTTCCTGGGATGCATCCTGACTATCCCACTCGGTTTGTGGGTGCGTATCGGCCTGCCATTTCATCCAATTTGGCGCCTGTCCTGGACAAGACGGCTGCGACAGAAAAAATGCGTAGCCGGTACGGGGTGGAATCGACGTTGCTGCGTTCCAATGATGTGACCTTGAACTCGCAAACCATGTCAGCCTTGGAATCGGCCGCAATGAATCGCACGATGTTGTTTCAAGCGAATCCGGTAGCCGACGAGCTGGAAGCGACACAACCGTTTGTTCGAATGCAAAGGGCCATGCGATTGCCTAATCTCGTAACCAATCAATCCAATGTCTTTGCGGTTTGGGTTACGGTCAGCTTGTACGAATACGATCCGATCACGGGATTTGGGAATGAGTACATCGGCGAAAATGGTTTGCCTGAGCGAGAAAAACAATTTTTCATGATCGACCGAACGATTCCTGTGGGTTACAAGCCTGGCGAGAATCTCAATACGGAACGCACGATTCTTCTACAACGCAGACTGCCATAAAGCGAGCGGCGATGTAAAAACTACCAATTACAACCCGAAACGTTAGTGGGGGACCCGCGAAATTGTCCCTCGCTTACAGTTCGGGTTGGGATACTCCAATCTGCCGCTCGCCTAAAGGATCGTAACTATGAATATCAACACTTGCTCGAAGAACAGTTGTCATTGTCGTTTCCGACGCCGGTCTGCATTGACGCTGATTGAGGTGATGATTGCGACCACGATCACCCTGCTGATGATGTTAGCATTGGCACAGGGATTCAAAACGCTCAGTCAAACAATTAGTGAGGGGCGGTCCATGTTGACGCTGAGCGATCAGCTTCGTGGGCTCAGCGCATTGCTGCGAAGTGATTTGGAGGGTTGCACCACGACCAGTGATACGCCGCAGTCCGTGTTGGCAGCAGCCGGTTACTTTAAGTATTACGATGGCCCAATATCCGATGCAACAGCGACGCTCTTCAATCATCTGCCGGCACCGACGACGGTTGAGAACCGATTGTCGGCCAGCCGTTGGGGAGACATCGATGACATCCTCATGTGCACCGTGAAAGCCAAACCAGGGCAGGTGTTTCGGGGAAAAGTGCCGTGGGCCTTGTTGATTATCGACAGGATGAATGATGCTACTGCTAGTGGAACTAACTGGAACCCAAGTGCGCAAATTCCGGACTGGAATGTTCCAAATGCTGACGGCGACATTGGCTGGATCAAAGCATGGAAAACGGATGTAACGATCTCCTCAGAGTACGCCGAGATCGTTTGGTTTATGTTGCCCCTCAACGAACTCAATACCATCGACCCAAGTAACCCAGATTACGCCGTGATCGACGTCGCGCCTGGAGTCGATCTCAACAATGACGGAATCCTAGATATCGGCGATGGTATGCCGGATCGGATTGCATTGTGCAGACGTGTACTCTTGATTCGACCCGATCTTAACATTTCTGCTCCTTCCGCATTGTTTACCAGTGGTGCCGTAACCGCTGGTGACTATTTAAGCATGCAGCCACTCGTTCCATCCACAGGAACTCCGAACACCTTTCGATTCATGATGCAGTATCCTTACCAGCGTTGTGACTTGAGTGTTCGGCCCTACACGATAACCGACGCGGCCGGTACGTTTCTCACCAGCAAATGCAACTCTATTGAGGATTTACAACTCCCGGAGAATCGCTTTGCACACTACGGATTCCCAATTGGGAACAATGGAACGACCCTTCCTCAATTGGCTCTCAGTGGAGAGTGGGTTGTACCGCCGTCGCCATACCTTTTGTTGACCAATCCAGCCTTCGAGAACATCGGGCTAACGATCAATGCGTCTCTTCGCGATCGTGGATTCTTGCCGTCTTGCTTCATGCGAACGAAACCGGTTGCTCTTGCCGCCGGCGGCTATAGCATCGTTCCTTTGTTGGAAGAGATTGTTGCGTCCAATGTGGTTGGCTTTGATTTAAAGGGATACGATACCTCCGTAAAGCAGCTTGGCCATCCAGGTGCAGACGGTACGTGGGGAAACGATGGGTCACTTGCTCAGTCCGGTTGGGCGGGCACGGATGATCAGTCCATAACGCCATCCGACCCTGGCTACGCATTGCAACTCAATCTGATAAACAGTTACTATCCAACCTCGCCTAACATTCATGAACGGCAATCGGGATCGGGTGCCTACGTTGATGCCGGTTGGGGAAGCAAAGTCGTCAATTCAACACATCGTCAACTTGGGGGTCCAGACATACGTTTGTCGACGGCGAGCAATCTCGCAGGCGTGTCCAAGTATTTCGCTTCCAGCCTCAGCCTACTTGACTTGAATACGGATATCGACGGCAACGGGAACGCGAGGGGACTTGTCCCGGCTAGCTCGCTTTACAATTCCGGTCGGTACGTTGATCCCAGTTACCATCAATCGTACCAGCCAGCATTTGACACCTTTACGAATGCGTACGAGTTTGATGGCGAAGCCCTCATTCGCGCGGTACCGGGGCTTGTGTGGCAGGGTGGTCTGCGCCGATTTGACTTTGTCGTTCCACAAGGCTTAGCGGATCCGGGGTCCGACGGAATCGGAGATGATGTAACGGACCGAGACGCAATACCTCAAATCCCTTACAAACTTCCTTCCATCCAAGTGACGATCCGGGTACAAGATGGTCGAGCTGGTTCTTTGCAGCAGATTTCCGTAGTTCATGATTTAACGAATTAGTAAATCTTGGAAACTCAAATGATAGTCACCCTCCCTCCGCAACGCTGTCCCTCTGCAACGCTGTGAAGCATTTTGATCAATGAAATGGCGAGCTATTTGACCTTACGCCTTCCGTTCGGGCCCGCCCCGACGGAGGCAGCAATTGGCGGCTACAGGCATGATCATTCGGTTCGAACTCTCCACCGAGTTTACTCGGTGGGAGCAACGTTGGGATGCGAGAAACGCTGCTTCCACCGGTTTGAAACCGGTGGAGAGCCTAGCCCCTCGCGGGTTACATGTAGCTGCCAATTATCGCCCCACTGGCATGAAGCCAGTGGTAGCGAAACTCAGGAAAAAATGCTTCACGGCGTTGCGGGGGGAGGGTTGCTAAGGGCCGCTTGTTCAATGAAGTGGCATAAACTTCCAGCTTGCGAGGCGAAAAACGCAAGCTGGAAGTTTATGCCACATTTGGCCGTGTAACCACGCGGATGGTTGAGGCTGTTCAGATGACTCCGGGGCACGCTCTTGTCAGCGTCGCGGCTAGGTATGCGCAGAAGCTGGGACGCTTGGTCCAAACAGTTTGAGGTCTCTGAAACCACCGCGGACTTCGCGCAGTTGTTGGCGTCCGAGCCATTCGTGAATGAACTCCTTTCGCATTACCTTGAGGTGGTTCCTGTCACTTGTTGGTTCTTGTTTTCTTTTCTAAGGAATGGATCACTTCTGCCTGTTTTTCTGCCATCTCTTTCATTCCCAGCGTTTCGTAGGCAGCGATCAGTTTCTTTCGAGTGTCGATTCGATTTCTGTCCCTACGAATAGCCATTTCCAGCTTATTCACGGCTTCGTGCGGGCGTTTCGCCGCCAACAGGGCCTCACCCCACGTATCGAGTATATCAGCGTTGTTTGGTGAAACAGAATTTGCCTTGCTAACCAGTTCGATAGCTCGGTCGGCATTGGACTCGGAAATCGCAATCAGACACACAGCTAGATTATTCAACCCTTCGAAATTATCGGGCTCTTTGGCAATCGCCTTTTCCCAGTACCTTTGAGCGTCCCCATATTTTCCCTTTCTAAAATAGGCTTCGCCGATCATGATTAACGACGAAGCACTGGAGTTTCCATTCGCAATTTGATTAGTGATTGCATCCTTTAACTTCTCGGTCGGCACCACTTCGTAGTCAATCAATTTCGCAATCTCAGTAGAAACGTTAGGATTGAGAGCATCGATTTCCACCATTTTTTCTAACAGTCTAAGGTCCAATTCAAACTTGCCCGAATCGTTCTTTCGAATGGATTTCGCATATAGCATTCGCTGTATTTCTGATAACAACTTGGTCGTTTGTTCTCCGCCACGATGCTGACTTAAGCCCTCCGAAAGGATTTCGGCGGCTTGTTCTGGTTGATTGCTTAACAACCTAGAATTGGCGACCGACAAGCGATCGGATTCGGTTTCTGACGACGTGCCAATTTTTGACAAAAAATAGCGCTCGGCTTGCATTGCAGCCGATATCCGTCGTTCGTTATCACCTAGTCGTGCATACAGTTTTGCAAGATGCAATTTGAATTCAGGCTTGGTGTCGATCAATTCTTTTGCGACCTCTACTGCTTGATTGTAGTCACCTTGTTCTTCAAGTATGCGGACATATAAAAACAACAATCGGAAGTCCACTTCTTTCCATTTTCTGGCCTTCTCTAAGTGGGTCACTAGTTCTTGCCTGGATATCTCCTCTTGTGCGCCTTGATGGATAATCATTTCTTTCGCCAGCCATGCGTTTGCTGGAGGTAGGCTGACCAATTCGCTTTCGACAATCTGTCGCATTTCCCGTTCGGCTCGTTCTTTTTGATCCGACAAAAACCAAACCATCGCCAAGCGGTATTTCGCAATTGAGTTGGTTGGTTCGATAGAAAGCACGCGTTCGCTGAGCAATCGAATGAATCGCATATCGCTATCTTGAATGGGTTGGAATGCGTCTTCGATTACGACCGCGGCAGCTCCAATCGTTTTGCTAAATTCCTCTTCTTGCTTTTGCTGGCACGCGATCTCTAGTGCCGTGGTTGAGCACAATCGTTGGCTTTCCGCAGTCAAAAATTGTGCCGTACAATCCTTGCGATTGGACCACGATAGACCGAGGATTGAATAACTTACAACCAGCAAAACAACCGAGGGAAAATGGAGGAAAAAAAGGGGCCAATTTCGAGACCACTTCCAGCCACGGCAGGCGAAGATCATGCCGGCTAACGCAACCACGGGATGCAAAAGCATTTCGCGAAATCCGGCAAGCATCCATTTCAAATCGGTACGAAACGACGGCCTTTTGCCTGCCAACTTGACGCGCTTACTCCATCGGATTGCAATAACATTCTGCTTTGGCAAACGAAGCACCACATTCGGCAGACCACATAGCCAATTCCAAATGAATGCCCACCTTGGCGACTCCGGATGGAAGTACTTGAACGGAATTGGCCTGAAAATGTTGGCGAAAAATTGGTCCAAGCTATAGATCAACAGCACTTCGATCAAAAAAAGGCCGCATTGAATACCAAAGGACCAAGCGTACCATGTCTCATTCCGACTTGCCAAGTAGACCAAAGTAACCCACCCAACAGTTCGCACGGCGATCCAGACAAGGGCAGCCAGTCCAATGGTTGCGCAGGAGGTCAACAGCCTTCGTCGGAAAACCAAAACGCAACAAAGTGAAACCCCGAGAAGGCAAACTGTGCTATCCCAAACGCCGATTGCAGCAAAGTCGTCCGCGGTTCCATATTGGAACAAAATGTACCGGTCTGCCGTTACATTTGGTTGACCTGCCGCGGTCGCTAGCTGTGAAGTTGCCCCAATCACGTTTGACTCCAAGGCGTCAAACAAGCCTCGGTTTGCCAAAAAATCAATCCAAAGAGGAATCGAGAGCGCCAGTCCGAAAAACAGCGATTGCCAAAGTGACTCTCCTCTGAGTTTCACCATTGACCAGCCCGCAACCAGGGTGCTGAGTGCTAATCCAGCCCAAATCGGATTGGAGAAAACAACGGCCAAACAGCTTAGGATCACCGTCATTGAATACAACAATGTTGAAAACCAGACTCGAAATTGAGTCTGGTTTCCACGCCACTTCGAACGAGCAAGGGCTACCGACAGACCAAAGATCACCAAACCAAAACAAAGGATACGGTCGTTAAAAGCTAACAAATTTCGCCAATAGTCAAAACCCGCAACTGCGGACAAACATCCAAGTAAACAGGTAGTGACGTCGAACGTATAATTGAATACGCCACGAACCCTCGAGTTCATGTCAAGTACAGGACTCGCGGGCGTAAAATCTTTTGCCGGTTCGAGAGTCATGTTGCGTTATTGGCAACCAAATCACTTTTCGATTTTCGCTTCCGAAGCATTCGAATTGAGCTAAGCAATACGACGCCGACCAAGGCCGCACTAGTCGGTTCTGGAACTGCAACTATCGCCGCCTGCCCAGGGACGCTTTCATAACTGACAGAATTAAGAGTTAAGTCAAAAGCCGATGGCGAATTGACATCCTTTATCGTGATGTCGGCGAAAGCGAACCTCAAATTACCGCCCGATTCAAAACGAAGGCCGACCGCCCCCCGTTTTCCGCCAAACTCACCTGTTGCACCCAGGATTGGATCGGATGAGTAAAGATTTGCAGTGTCCGTTGAATTAGAAAAAAGACTGGCGGGTCCAACGACATCGCCTGAAACCAGGAAACTAGCCGGGGGAAACCCGTCATTCGTTTGAGTGCGAATTGCAATGCCGTTTTGGCTGCCAAATGGAACCTTTATTTGATCAAACCCCAGAAGAAATGCGGGATCATTTGAGAAAAAGGTTTGGAAGTTAAAATCGACCGTGCCATCTAAATCCACGTCCAAAGCGAACTGACCGGAGTTTTTGGCATCCAACGTGACACTTCCTAAATCTCTCGTAACGAGTGATCCAAGAAGGATTTCTGAATTAAACCCCCACACGGTAAACAACAAGACTGCAATAAAGAATTTGTTTTGCATAAACACCTCGATTGGAACGAGCAAAATTTGCTCGTGCTGGAAACTGGAAACTTGGAACCGGAATGGAAAAAACCCTGGAAAGGTAAAATTAAGTTGGATGTAAAATCCACCGCGTCGTTGAAAGCACTTTCCATTCCAACTCCTGTACTCACGCCCAATTTGAGTTTAAGTTAAGTTAAATCAAACGATCATCGCCGGGGAATTGCTCGCACTGGCAACCAGACTGGCCTCCTATCAACCAGGCTGCTCGATTGCCCCCCATGCATTTGATCGCTCTCCATTTACAATGAACAATACGCACGAGATAACCTAGTTTTGAAAAATCAATTCGGGGTATCAAGTTTTCTCGAAAAACACGTCAAGACCCCTGGCGAACTTCGAGATCAGGTTAAGCCGCCACACTCCAGACCCCTAGTATTTGCATTTGCTCTTCAAGAGAGGCATAGGAATTGCTTCCGGGACGACCAGGTTTTTTTGTTCGATTCAGTTCGCTTTTCGCGAAAGAGGTAACGAAGTAACTAAGCTAATTTCTTGCGAAAAGAACCGTCGTTGATATATTCAGTTCTATAAGTGTTCCTGAAATCTGGATGGGAGAACTTTTTTCAATTTCGTTTTTCCATCGCAGACAACTGTTGTTACGTTTTTTTGATTTCTTCCTTTTCACACCTGGATTTTTAGTATGAGTAGTATCTTCAACA
>JANMLD010000155.1:0-7341 GCA_031372345.1 Pirellula sp. | reverse complement strand
GGTGGCATCATGGCCCGCGAGCGATTCACGTAGTTGATCGTCTCCGCCATCGCTTGCGCCATATTCGTCCCAGGGTGAAAGATCAGCTTCATGAGGGCTGTCCCCTGAACGTTGCGGCTTTCTACGTGGTGAATACCATTGATGTAGAGAAAGTGATATTCGTAATAGTTCGTCAAAAGCCCTTCCATTTGGGCTGGATCCATCCCTCCATACGGCTGACAAACGTAAATGACAGGTAGATTGAGCGAAGGAAAAATATCGATCGCCATCCCTTTGATCGGAAGCTCAATCCCCTTCCCCTTCAACCAGTCATCGACGTATTTGGGGCGAATGACCCCCAGACCGACAATAACCAACGCAATTAAACCTACAAGAACGCTTCTTGGCCGGCGTAACGCAAGATTGATGGGGTTCATTCGAGGGTTGATTTCACTTGGAAACGCGTGGTTTTATTGTTCCGCTACGATTGTAGTCGGTCGCCATGAAAACAATAATGGGCAGGTCAAAATGGCCGATTATTGCTTTAGACCACGTCTCATTTCCCCCAATGTGTTGCGTGTTTCGAAAGAAGGCAAGGGAACGATTGAACCTTATTTTCACTGCAATTGCGAAGGATTTAGAGTAATTGGCTTCGATCCCTGCGTGCAGTTTGAACTCTGTTTGGATAGCCAAAAAAAGTATCCTACCAATAGAAAACGAGCCTTTGATCCAAGTGATCAAAGGCTCGTTTTTAGAAGTGGAGGCGGGGGGACTCGAACCACCTTGGAAAACACAGGGAAAACTGATGCCTCAAAGGTCCGTGGTACACCAGCGCTGCGATTGGACCAACTGCCCATAAATGCGGCACCCGAAACCGACCTGCTCGCCATCGCCAAACAGTCCCTCGAATCCAGCCGGCAAGCGGTCGAAAAGCTGATTGGCTTCATTCCCCCGGATGACCAATTTGCTTTGGGGATCCTCGGACCGATCCTTGCAGAAATACGTACAGCTCAAGCGAACATCGATCGATTGACTTCACAAATTGCCTAGACGGAAGATTTGTCAATTTTTCGACCTTACTCGCTTTTCATTCTTTACAACCATACGTTGTTAGCGTATAGTTTTAGTGATCGCACGCCGATAATTTTGAATGGAGCACGCAATGAGCAAGAAACGCTCGCCGAGATTAACCACTGTTCAGCTTGAATACCCGGAACACCTTGTGTCACCCCAAAACAACCTTGCGGACTTCATTTATGAAGTTGGCTTTTGTGAGGACTGGGAAGAATGTGGGTTGAATATAGATGTTGATCTTTGGCAGTTCGAGTCTGTTTTGACATCATTCCCTGAGTCTGGTGTCGTAATGCGTGGAGCCGGAGGGTTGCGGAAGTTGCGATGGAGTGTTCGAGGTACCGGAAAAAGTGGTGGGATTCGTGTGATTTATCAATGGATCCCGGAGATTTTCATTTTTTACGTTTACCTTGCGTATCGAAAAACAGAATTGGACAACCTTAGTCTCGCGGTCAGGAAGCAGCTGAAGGGTTTAGCTGAGGAGAACCGAGATAGACTTTTGAAAGTCTACGGATAAGGTGGGCAGGATGCACCAGAGGAGGACCTTGTGATGGACAAGAAAAAATCAAGCAATAACACGCCATTTGAAAATAAACTACTTTCGAGACTCGAGAGTGCGAATGAACGACTCAAGCAAGCAGAGGATATTGAGTGTCTACGAAACGATTTGACAATTCGACGAATGAAAGTTGACTTCATCCCTCGTCGCGTTTCCGCTGATGACATAAAGCAAGTACGAAGAACTCTTGGGGCAAGCCAAGCTGTTTTTGCTTTGTTTATTCAAGTACCATTGCGAACTCTGCAGGAATGGGAGCAAGGCAGAGCGGAAGTGTCTGGATGTGCAGCGATACTGATTGGCGAGATGCTGTGCAGAGTTGCGTATTGGAAAGAGCGTTTTGCGAAGGCGTTTGAAACTGCTTAGGCTTGCGAGGCAATGACATCTCGGAATGACCAAATTAGTCTAGTTACTGGAACAATTATAATGGAATTCATTCCGCCGCAAACAATCCAACTTACCGAATCAGAATCCGAACTCTTTGCTCAAATTCAAAGAGAACCCACGCACGATGACTGGCACGAATTTGCTGATGCGATGGAGAAACTTATGCTGTCACTTCTTGGCCGAAACGCGATTCCTGAGATTCGATTGCGTTTATTCTGTGATGCTGCATATGCCGAAACGGGGCGAAAGTCGAGGCGACAGGTATTTGAGTCGAATGGTACCTTGGGTAACGATATTTACCGTCACGGAAATTTCATTCCCTACATCAACCATTTCATCCGCGGTCCAAAACTTCCCGAAGGTGCAATCGATGGATTGTGCAAGATTCTAAACGACGATCACGGCACGTCTGGAATGATCATGGATCAGTACCGCAAACATGCTCGGAAATGTGTTCGTGAGTTTGGGCTGAACTCCAGCTATGCCGCAACAGAGTTTTTCCGCCTTGGTGTCGAAATTGGTATGGAGCTGCACGATGCTCGTTCATTACGTGATGCGGCACGCAGCGCATAGGCTAAATGGTCCGATTTGGTGGATTGTACTTTGTTTCCAATGTCACATGAAAGTGGATAATGTCTGAGCCAGCAAAAGCTACGACCCAGTACGGCGATTTCACAGGTACGATTTCTCTAGATGGATTTGAGGGTCTCGCGGTCTTTGACTTGCTTAAGAGCTGGAAAATACCGAAAGGGTACTGGCCCGTTGGCATAAACATCTATGGATTTGGCAAAAGTGAAGGTGGATCCAATCCCCTCGACTTGAAAGCCAAGGTTTTGTGTGTCGACAATGAACAGGTTGGAGGTCAAGGTCCCGATAGTATCGGTGACTACTGTAAATCGAATGACAAACTTTCCACGTTCGTTTTCGACGCCGAGATTGATCTGGTCAAGCTGGCATCCGCAATAAAGAGGATCGACATTGTTTTGCTTTCAAAAATCGTAGGAGATGTAGAAGTCCGCCGCCATAATGATCGATCCTGATCTTTCAAAGTTGATTTCCTTTGGAGTGGATTTTCTTCGGAGGTCCCTTTGTTGATCGCCTCAGCGTCTGCTTCACGATAATTCCCGTAATGAGGCGAAGTGTCGCCTCGCTCTCGGATGCTACCGGAATCGCCGGCATCCCCAATTCGACACCCAATGCGATTCGACGCGTAGCCTCTCTAATCGATCGACTCTCGCGACTTGATGAAAACACCGACGTTCGGGACTGTCGGCAATTTGGCGAATCGTGAGACGCCGTTATCGAATCGTGGCGGGCGATGGACCGTTTGAAGACAGTCAGGGGATAGATTTCCGGGATTTGTCGCCGATTCGTCCGTTTGGTTCGCGAGTTTGTTTGTTGTTTCAAGAATTAAAAACGTTTTTCGACCTCACTTTTATCCAAAACAAGCTTGGTGGGCGACTTTCACTTTCAGTTCTTCGCAGACTTTCCTTTGGATCAGCAGGTGCGGAATGACTACAATGATATGAAGCGACCCAAGTGGACTTGCGGTTTTGGACTCTACCTCCTAAATGATGACCAAAGGTGTCCATCCGGCATGGATGTTAGTGGAAGGGGAACTTAACATGGCAACTCTAAAATTCGAACTCAAAGCTTTAGACGGGGGATTCGTAGACTTCCGTGACATGAGCTCATTTGTGTCGCGCCTCTCGGATTGCCTTTTTCGCGTTCATAAGGCCATAGACACCCAGGACGATTCGCCAAGATTCTTAGTTCACTTGGCGGAAATCGCTAGCTTCACCAGCGGAATCATTGCGTCCGGACATTCTGGTCTGTGTCTAGATCGTTTCGTTCGTACGGTAGAGTCACTGAGACAGAGAGCTGACTTGCCTTTGCGATTAAAGAGTGCTGATATACGAGCGATGAAAAAGCTGGCAGATCCACTCGACTTTCATACAAAATCCATTCTCCTTCAAGACTCAATCCCAATTGACGACATCTTTGTTGCAGGTTGCGATTGGGCGCTTAGTCGGGTTTCGAAGAGCATTGGAACTATGACAGGCAGACTTGACGGCCTCAACATTCACGCGGCAAAATTTTTCCGAATTTACCCAGTGCGAGCAACCTCCGGTGCAGAATGCTACTATCCAGACAGCCTTCACAGTAAGGTTGTTTCACTAATTGGAAAGAGGGTTCGCGTCGAAGGAACGATTCATAAAGACCCGGACTCTGTTGGAGTTGATCATGTCTCCGAGGTAACATCTCTTGTCGAAATTCCCGAAGACAATGAACTTCCAAACTTGATGGAGCTCATTGGACTCTTTAAGCACTCGCCTGTGAGCATCGGCGCAGACTGGGAATAATGAATGCGGATACTTAGCCTTTGTTTTGATTCCACGGTTTGGAATGCATTGCTGAACAATGAACCAGACAAAGATGTTGATGCAATACGCTCATGGATGCAATTCATCGTCGATGGCAAGGCGGAGCTGCTTGTCCCAACTATCGTTGTATCAGAAGTCTATGCTAATCCAGACCAGGACGTTCTTCTGCAGTTTGAACGTCTTTTGATGCGATCGTCTATCGTTAATATCGATATTTCACAATCCATCGGCAAGAGAAGCGGGCTGTTGCGACGTAAAGTGCTTAACGACGGCAAGAAGCTCAAAGCATTCGATTCGTTGATTATCGCGTCTGCAGAACACTACTCGGCCAAAAAAATCTTCAGCTACGATGGTGATTTTTTACGCTGCAACGGAAAGTACGATATTCAAGCGTCGATATGCAAACCAGAGGATGGACACGATCACCCACTTTTCAAATAAAACAAGATCATGCAGAACGGGTAAGGGAATAGAGGTGCATTTCAATCGTTTGCCAGCTTTTGGGTTTCACACACCGAACAACAAACGAATGGTCAAAGTGTCCTCTGGTTCCATTGTCCGATACTCTTGCAAACTTCCGTTAGTCGTTCCTTGAGGTCATCGAGGTACATGTTCTCTTTTGCCAGTTGCGGGATAACTCGATTGGCCAGAACGATTTTGGACATTTCCGTTTTATTTCCACGTACGGCCCGGATTGCTTTGTAGATGTCAGCGTACCTAGATAACTTCTCGAGGGATGTATTGGCTGCGTTCGCCACCAACTCTACTGGAAGGTAGTTCTCGATTTCTCGTCCGACAGTTATCCAGCTAAATCCCCCAATTCGGTCGACTTCCTCAGCAATTCGAATGGCGTGCTTGTCTGCGTCCGCTTTTGCGCTGCTTCGATTGCTGTCTGCGATAAAGATCGAATGTCGGCATATTCTCGTCGCTTCAATCAGTTTTTCCTGTAAGTCCAAATTAAACGTCAAGTGAGATCCGACCGACCCACCGTAGGTCACACACTGATAGTCGACCCCGCGACGAAGTTTGCAGTCGGTGTGCAGATCAATCCATCGTTCGAAGTACATTGCATCCGTTGGTCCTTCGACCCAAACCACCACATTGGTCTGCAGTAAGTCGCTTGCTCTAACGTCAAGATCGTCGAGCGTGTCCATTGCATGCGAATGAGACTCCAATGTTCTCACTGAAGCAAATTGGCCATCATGCGTGACGTGCAAAATCTGCGCTAGCTCATCGTTGGAAAACATGTCGATAACGATGTGTGAATGCGTGGTAATGAAGAAATGACAGTTTTTCTTTTCGCTGTAACTTCTGAGGTATGAAAAAAGACGGCGAACGGTTGCAGGATGAAGATTGTTTTCCAATTCCTCAAAAGCAAAGATGCAGTCGCTTGGGGAAACATTAATCGCCTCAGGAAGAACAGTCAGGTTCATCAAAACCTGCAAAACGGTTTTTACCCCGCTCCCAGTGGCAGAAATCGGAATTGATCCCTTCGTTTTTTCTTCGAGATACATTTCCCAGAGGTTGCCATTTCTCCTCAATGTGATTCGTTCGTAGACATTGTCCGGTCCAAGAATTGAATTCATCGCTGGAATCAGACGCGTTTCGATTAGATCAACACGATTCGCTTCCGCTCGGTTCATTAGGTTTTCCACGCAGCGAGTCATGCCAGATCCGTTCGGTTGTGGTATCCAATGGCCTTCGATTGTTTCTGGGACCACGTTTCTTTCCGAGCTTATCGCGTTCCAACGCCATCCAGTAAAAAGCGGGGCGAATGTTCGCGATAAAACACTTCCTGCAAATTCAAAAACCATCCTATCAACTTTAGCGAGTTCGTCTAAAGGCGTTTGAAAGTCAAGAAATTTATACTGATCGAAGCTCACTTGCTCGGCAGTCATAAATGCGTCTTGAACTTTGCCCTGACAAAAGCGCTTGGGACATCGACGACTGGAAAGGGAGCCATCGCGGAATTCTCGGGGATCGTCTGGAATGGTCTCAACATCTTTATTGGAAACAATTTTGCTGAGGGTAATCGCGACTCCATCTGGATGTGGATCAGCAGAAAACGCAATTCTACAGGCATCCAATAGCGTAGATTTTCCCGAGTTATTACGTCCAACGATGATGTTAATTGGACGGATGCGATCGAATCCCACAGGGTCATTTCCAAAGCACCGAAAGTTCGAAACCTTGAGGCTACAACCATGCAACGAGATCGCCTTCTCTGACCATCCATTTTCGTTTTTCAATTTAATTGCTTCCAAGTTCTAGATTACATCAGATTGGCTTCGCGCCGGAGTTGGATCGATTCGCCAACGATCAGTGAATCGGACAGGCTAAAAGCCAAAACAAACGGTATCGATCGTCAACCCTTGCTACGTTTCGACTCAACAATCAATGGCTTCGCAAGTTGTTCGTAGAGTTCGAACAGATACTCCACTCGACTCCGATCCGATGGGAATGGCTTGGAGCGGTAGCATTTTTCGACAGCTCGAGTTTGTTATGCGCCTTGGTTAGCTCAGCCGGCATTGAAAGTGGGTCATACAAATCAGCAAGCGTTGAATTGGGGTAAAGGAGTCTTGCATCCAAAACAGCCTGTGCGGCGGTCTCAACATCGACACGTTGTTTTTCTGTCGGCGATTGCGGCCAAGGGTAATTGTTGTAAACAAGCTTGGCAGAATACTGGTAATCTGACTTAAGACGTCCGGTCACCAGCCGCATCCACGACATGTGCATTGCAGATGTAAGAACTCCAAAATGGAATAATGTTGCATCGGCGATAACTCTCAACTTTTCGCCTACCATTACTTTTGGGTCCAAAAACGGGCCTCGATCTTTAGCCGGGCCGACATCTGAATGCTAGCTTCTCACTTGTTGGCAAATTCTGGAAATTCGTTTGTTGAGAAGCCCAGCTTAAAGCTCCAATGGAGTGAGCCTAAAAATTCATTCAAAAGGAGCTTCAAG